>JANOOI010000145.1:0-8025 GCA_031421235.1 Bdellovibrio sp. | reverse complement strand
AAAAATCGCTAATGAGTTTACAAATGAGCAAAAAAACATTCCACGTTGACACAATAGTGCCATATATGGCACTATTGAATAGTAGTAAAATACATATTCATATTAAATGTACTCCAGATTTCAGCGACTGGTTTGAAAATTTGAATCTAAAAGATCAACTTCAGATTGACTCCCGCATTCAGCGGATTAGAGACCACTCGCATTTTGGAGATGTTAAAAATCTTGGACACGGACTAGCCGAATTAAGATGGAAAAACGGAAGACGTATTTATTTCTGCAGAATAGACAAAGTGGTTGTTTTACTACTAAATGGAGGAATTAAAAATGCCCAAAAGAAAGATATCCAAAAAGCGCAGATTCTCTTTGAACGATATGCCAATCGCTAATTTAAAAAATCGTAAAAATATTCTAGAATTTAACCCAGATGTTAGACTCGAACAACCTCAGATTATTGCCTATGCATTATGGGAATGTCTTGTTGAAAACGACATTGAATCTTTCAAAGAAATACTGCGTAGTCATTTAGAGGTCATAAATAAAGACAAGTTTGCAAAAAAAGCAGATATACCAAAACGAACTTTATTTAGAATGTTATCACCTGAAGGCAATCCTACGCTTGAAAATTTAGGCAAAATAATTCACCAGCTTTGTGCCTAAATTTTTAGATTTTTTGGAAGTAAGATAAAAGTCAAAAATTTAACTAATAGGTACAGCTTCAGCTGACTGAATACTTCCCACAAGACTACTTTTTAGAAACGCATCACCTAATAAGTAAATACCTTTTGCCGTATCCACTTCATAAAAAGATTTTGGATACGTTGTTGTGGGATGGCTGTAGCGCCATTTTTTTAATTCTGATTTTGTAATGAAAAAATCATTATCAGGATCCAAGTTTTTAAAAAAATGGATAAATGATTTTGCAACTAATTCAAGATTTATAGCATCAGTCTGGTCAAAATGTGTTTCGCTAAAATCACTTTGCATCGTTATTGTAAAAGCCAACGACTGGCTGGTGCCTTTGTTGAATTGATTGCTTAGTGAATAAATAAAATCAGTCAAGTTTTCTGCATAATTAAAATTTTGGATCAATTGACTTTTTGTATGGATTTCAAAAAGACCTACAAGTGCTTTGGCGTACTGAATTTGATTAAGATTTGCATCATATGAAATTTGTGAATTTTTTAAAAACTGTAAGGACTGCGGTAGTGGACAAGTTAAATAAATATTTTCACACAATATTGTTTTCATGCTTTCTGTTTTAGCAATGTAGCCTGCAGGGCTTTTCTGTACTGTTAAAAATTTTTCATTTAATAAAAGCTGATCTTTATTGGCTAAAGATTTCGCGATTTGAGTCATCCCTGAACGAGATGCATAGAAATCCGTATGGTTTTCACTGAACCATAAATGTGTCAGAGGACTGCCGAAGAAGCTTCCCCAGAAACTTTTTTGGTCACTGCGTATTTTAAAAAATTGGGCTCCATGATCGAATGTGGATAAATCAAGCCTTCGTGTGGCCATACGTCCGCCCACACCACGAGATTTTTCAATTATTAAATAATCCTGTCCTGAAGATTCAAAACGTTTTGCCAAAGTTAGGCCAGCGATACCTGCACCGATGATTAAATTTTTGATGGATAAGTTATTATTTAAAGAATGATCTGTCATGATCTATCCTTATATGATTTGTAATTAAAAAACAAATCCTTAAAACAACTTATGATTTTCTACAGCGATTGCTTCAAGGCCTTGATCACCAGCTTTTCTGCTGGGTTTCTGCCAAATTCAGGGCGATAGATTAAACTGATTTCATCTTTGTAGGTCGGCAGATGGGTTAACATTTGTAAATTATTTGAAACCAACTGAACAGCTTTTGTAGGGATAATCCCGTAGCCAAGGCCTTCTTGGGTAAGCCTGCAAATTAATTCTAAACTATCGGTGTTAATCATTTTATGAGGTTTGTTTTTCCACTTTTTTAAGATGGATTGCGTTTGAAATAAATCTTGATGGCAGATAATTGTGTCATGCTCTTTTTTAAAGTTAACGGCAGTCCAAACTCCAACGATATCTGTTGAAAGTTTTTGAATGACTAAATCAGGAACTTCAACAGCATTAATGACAACACCGATATCAAGACGACCTTTTTGAATATGCATTTGAATATTTCTTGAAAGATCGTGCACTAGCTCAATTTTAAAATCACTAGCCTTATCCTTAATATATTTAAGCGAATGGGGTAGCGTGTACTGTGCCACAGTCGCATGACAGCCAATTGTAATTGTTTGACCAGAAAAAACCTGATCTGCATTTGGTTTCATGTCTAGATCGAAATAGGCATTCATCAAAGTCTGTGCTTTTGTTAAAAATAACTTACCACTAGGGGTTAATTGAATTCCTGATCTGGATCTATAAAATACAATATCACCAAGATCTTCTTCAAGCCGTTTTAGGCTTTCAGATAAGGCGGGCTGGCTGATTTCAAGTTTTTGTGCCGCTTGCACGATTGTCGCACAGTTTGATGTGGCCACAAAGTTTTTGATATCGCTCATTCTGTATTTCATAAGTAATCACCTATACAATGTATAAATAAGATCATATTTTACATATGTTTAAGAATCAACTAGTTTGGCTTTAATTCGCCGATGTTAAGGATTCACCCTTATTCAACCGGGCTAATTAAACCAAAAAAGGAGTTCTTATATGAACAGAAGATCATTAGTTAAAAATTCAATTGTGGCTTTTTCGGGTGTTATGCTAGCAGCTAACATTTTGGAAGCGAAAACACCGGCTCAACCAGAGGGCCCGTTTTACCCCATCATTGATCAAATCGACAAAGATGCAGATTTGATCCGTGTCGAAGGTAAAACACAAATTGCAAAAGGCGAAATCGTGATCGTGTCAGGACGGGTCATTGATCAACACAATCAGCCCGTGGTAAATGCTCGTGTTGAAATCTGGCAGGCCTGTCACACAGGAAAATACGATCACCCTTCAGATCCAAATATAGCGCCGCTTGATCCCAATTTTCAATACTGGGGTATAGCTCAAACAAACACAAACGGGGATTACAAATTTAGAACCATTATTCCAGGGGCTTACCCTGCGGGCGACAGCTGGGTTAGGCCACCGCATATTCATTTTAAAATTTCAGCTTTGGGGTATTTAGAATTAATCACACAAATGTATTTTGCCGGGGATAAATTAAACGAAAACGATTTAATTTTAAAACGTTTAAGTAAGTCTGATCAAAATCAAGTGATTGTAAAATTTGTGACAGAAGAAAACACACCACATCCTGTGGGCGTATTTAACATTGAAATTGAAAAAATATAAGGAGAGAGAGAAATGAAACATTTAATTATTTTAGTTCTAGCAGTTTTAAGTTTAAATCAAAAAGTTGAGGCACAGGTTGAAAAAACGCCACAGTTGCCCAGCCAAATATCTATACACGATCGGGAAATACAATCATGGCCATTGGTTATCAAACAAGCTAAAAAAAGTTGTATACAGTGTGATCCAGATGTGCCCTCATCGTATCCGTCATATCTGGCATTTCAAGACACTAAAACGATGAAAGCTATTAAAGAAATCACAGGAATTGATTTTCAAAAGCTAGTAACAAGAGAGCATCCTGCTGAGTCTGGTGAAACTGACAAAGAATACCAAAAAATAATGCACGCAGGAAGCTTCGGACAACATTCTTTAACTTGGCATCTTGAAGCACCTAAGTACAAAATTCAGAAAGAATCTAAATATATTCATTGTTCAAAATATTATATTCCTGAAGAATGTTACGATTTGAGGACGAAGACATGTCAGCTTATTAAGTCTCAAACTGTTAAAATGTGGGTTCATCACGGCGGTCGTGTTAATACTTACACTGAATTTACGGGTAGCGAATCAAAAGTTATCCATGAGTGGGAAATTAGTAACGTTGAACAGTGTTCAAATAATAAACTTAACTAGTACTCAGTTATGCGAGATCGCTAATACACGCGCTATGTGCACACTGGGTTATTTAACAATACCCCTGTGTGCACTTTTACAGCTGAGAAAAAACCGAGATGTTTCTTTTTTTAGCACTCGTAAGACAGGCTTGAAATTCTAACAAAATCTTAAAAATTTAGCATGTTGACTCTGATTCAAGCCGTGGATACAAAAACCTAACATTCGGACCAAAAATCAGAAATTGCATTGGGGGATTTATGCAAAAACCTGCTGTTATTAAAACAATACTTGCTTTGTACTGGGGCTTGTTTTTCAGCGTTCTGTTCACACCGGTGTTTTTCATGCTGGGCTTATTATTATCTTCCGTTGCACTTTATTTTTTACGTAATCCTTTAAAACATACTGATGCCTTCATGTGGAGACGTTTTCTAAGTTGGTTTCCGCTAGGTATGACATACGCGTTCATGTACATGGCTAGGTATAATCTTGATGCCTTAGCTACGGCTGATGTGATCACCAAAGCAGAAAAAAGTCAGATTTCTGGTTGGGGATTTTTTGTTTACGCTGCTTCATTGTTTATTACAGGCCCATTAATTGATCGCATCGGTGGTAAAAAAGGCATGGTTATCGCGGCCATTGGTGCCGCGATTTTTAATACCTGTATGGGTTGGGTTTTATATTTAAATTTACACGGTCACCCTTTAAATATCGTATTGTGGTTAACCATTTTTTATTCGATGAATATGTTTATTCAATGTTTCGGTGCGATTTCTTCAATTAAAGTGTAATCGTATTGGTTTCACGTGCGTGAGCGTGGAACATTCGGGGCTATCTTTGGAACTTTAATTTCTTTGGGTGTTTATTTCGCGTTCGATTGGACTGAAGCCATCGCAAAAGCTGTTAAGATTGAAGAAAATCCAGTTCCATCTGCAGTGCGTGATATGATTCAAAGTCTTTTCGCACTTCAAGGCAGTACGATTCCTGCCGTATGGTTAATATTTTTCATTCCTGCAGGTTTTTTAATTATTTGGGCTTTGATAGATATTTTATTAGTTAAAGATTCTCCGGATCATGCTGGTTTTCCAAAACTTGAAACCTATGATGTGTCACATGGTGATCATACTGCTGAATCAAGATCTTGGTTGACCGTTATCAAAGATATCTTAAGTAATCGCGTGATTTTAATGATCGGTGTTATTGAATTTACTTCTGGTGTACTGCGTGATGGTGTCATGAAGTGGTACAGATTATTTGTTAAAGACACTGGCATGATGGTGCCAACAATTAGTGAAAATTGGGGTCTATGGGCTGCTGCCACAGGCATAGTTGGATCATTTTTAGCAGGCTGGGCATCTGATCGGTTTTTCCAATCACGTCGGGCGCCAGTTGCAGCAATCAGTCAGATCGTTATGTTTTTATCAACTTGTGTGATGATGTATATTCTATTTATGAATCCAACTGATGCCGTCACAATGGGTATTGCAGCGTTGTTTATCATGATGGCCGTGATCGGTGTGCATTCAATTATGTCGGGTGTTGCTACAGCGGATTTTGGTGGACGTAAAGGTGCCGCAACAGCAACTGGTGTGGCTGATGGATTTTCTAAATTAGGATCGTCATTTCAAGAATTCGTATTAGGTGCTTTTATCACGAAAGAAACTTGGCATTACTGGCCATCGTTTTTAATGCCATTTACTTTGTTAGGTTTATTTTTCGCTTTTAAATTATGGCAAGAGCTACCAGCTGCGACCCGTAAATATTTAAAGGATGTTGAGAAAAAAGACGTTTAGGGGCTTTCAGTGATCGCTGAACAAGCCCTTATCTGGGAAAAACTATCAAAACTAGATCGTTCTTTATTTCATATTAAGTGCGATAGCTTCCTAAAAAATTTAAACATCATTCAGTTGTCACATCTTTTTGTTGATGCAGCCTACATGACCCATGCCATGCAATTTATTAAAGATCAGTACTGGTTAGAAAGCAAAAATACTGAAGCCATTGTTATATTTCAACATTTTATTCAAAGACATTGTAAGTCTGATCTTCAACCAATCCTGTTATTACAATCCTTTCTGGAATCATCAAATCTGCATAACCTTTCTGAAATAGGAACAAATGCCGAAACTTTGAAAAAATATATTGTCTTAGCCATTGATCAAAAAGCAAATCCTGATCAGAAAGAATTCGCAAAGACTTCGCTAAAACTCATGTCAGATTTATTTAACTTTGAAGATCATCTAAGCATCGATAAAAAAAATGCTGGGAAAGACAATGGTCTTTCAATGTACAGAACTTTTGATATTTTTGATCAAGTTTTAGATTTAAATTACTTAACGAATGAAAAAACATCTGCTGATACAAAAAAAGAACGTCTTTATGAAGGTGCGGGTCTTGGCGTTCAATCAAGCTATGCAACGACGTTGAACACGATTAGATATTTAAACCCATCTAGTGGGACACGTTTTGTCGATTTGGGGTCAGGGTACGGCCGTGTGGGGCTAGTTTTAGGCCTATTAAGATCAGATGTGCAATTTACAGGTTACGAATTTGTCGAAGACCGTGTGCAAATTGCCAACGATTCAGCTACGCATTTTGGCTTAGATCAGCACGTTCATTTTTACACGCAAGATTTATCTTCACCTGATTTTAGGATACCTGAAGCTGAGTTTTATTATATTTTTGATTCATTTACTGATGAAACCTATAAACATGTACTAGAACAGTTAGTAAACATTGGCAAAAATCTTAAAATCAAAGTCATCACCAAAGGAAATGCACGGTTGTGGTTGCAAAATTCAGCGTGGATAAAAATTCATGAGTTTAATGACGGCAACATGTGCATTTTTAAATCAGTTTTATGAGTATAAAAATCAGTAAAAGTGGTCTAAAGCTAAAGTATTTATAATTGGCATAAAGCTTAAACCTTACGAACAAATTCAGATTTTAAATTGATGACGCCCATGTCATCGATACGGCATGAAATATTGTGCCCATCACCAGCATCGTAAAGACGAATGTTTCTAACTTTCGTGCCGCCTTTAACAGAAGCCGATGAGCCTTTAATTTTTAAATCTTTTAGTACAACAACATTGTCCCCATCAGCTAAAACATTTCCGTTAGCATCCTTCACAATGGATGGATCAATAGGTGCAGCTGCTTCAGCAAGAGGTTTTTCTTCCATCCATTCGTTGGAACATTCAGGACAAATCCATAAGTTACTATCTTGATAAATATTTTCTGATTTGCATTTGGGGCAGTTCGTGCTCATTGATTTTTCCTTTTTGTAGTACGCTATGCTGTCGCAGTTTAAGGGTCAATGACTTACGGCTTTAGATTGCGATGTTGACTCATAATAGGACGTAATTTGGGTACGGCATTTGCTTTAATATATATTATGATGAAAAAAATAATATTTAGCCTGACTCTTATTTTATGCTTACTGAGCTCAAACACAGCGTTGGCTAACAGTTTACAGTGTCGTCAGTTATTTCCGGCGGCAAAAAACAGTCAAGCCACCCAGGCTTCTGTTGGTCGTTATTTAAAAACGACTTTAAATAGTTTGTCAGCGATGCGCGGGAAAAACGGACTTCTTCGTGATGCTGTTTGGATAAGTAATAAAGCTGATAAATCTTTCGAAGTTGTGACTTTAAACCCCGATACGTCACCGACAAATCTGGCTGTTGATCTTTTAATAAATACTGAGCTTTTGAATAGTCCTTCACAAAAGGTTCAGGCCTCAGAAAAATTACATCGATTATTAGATATTCTAGGACAAGTTGATATTCATAAACCCACTGGTTTATTTTTTAGCAGGTACTCTTCAGATACAAAAATACCTGTGATAAAAGATTTCAGTGTGTCGTCTATCGATAATCTTCATTTAGCCATTGCGCTTTGGACGATCAATGAAACCTATCCAAAAACAGCTTTAGGTGAAAAAGCATTAGTCCTTTTTAAACGAATGGATTTTAGTATTTATTATGATAATGATTCTGGTCTTATCGGTGGAAACTTGAGGAAAGAAAATGATCACTGGGTTCGTGAAACATATAACTTTGCAAACTTAGGTTCAGAGGCAAG
>JANOOI010000144.1:0-2663 GCA_031421235.1 Bdellovibrio sp. | reverse complement strand
GCCCCGGTTGGCGAGGTAACTACAGCAATGTGTTTTGGAAATGTGGGTAAAACTTTCTTTCTGAGGGCATCGAACAAACCTTCAGATTTTAATTTTTCCTTTAGCTGTTCAAATTGTTTCTGTAACGCCCCAGCACCTACGGGCTCCATAGTTTCACAAATAATCTGATACGTTCCACGGGGCTCGTAAACAGTGATGCGGCCGCGAACAATAACTTCTAAACCATCATGCGGTTTGAATTTTAATTTTGAATTTGAGCCTCTAAACATGATCGCAGAAATCTGCGCTTTTGAATCTTTTAGTGAAAAATAAAAGTGTCCAGAACTGTGCGGTTTAAAATTAGATATTTCAGCTTGCAACCAAATTATACCCAACTGATTTTCTAAAGTTTGTCTG
Organism: Bdellovibrio sp.; assembly: GCA_031421235.1. Classification (GTDB taxonomy): domain Bacteria; phylum Bdellovibrionota; class Bdellovibrionia; order Bdellovibrionales; family Bdellovibrionaceae; genus Pseudobdellovibrio. Next base: position 2,267 of record JANOOI010000144.1, on the reverse strand, counting down.
ATAAAAATATTTAATTGTTCAACAGAATAGACGACGGAATCTCGATTTTTATTCGAGGCGAAACTGTTGCTTTCGGCAGAATGTTGCAGTGAATCTTCCGACATGGAAGGACCTTAACAGCCCCGCTGAGACTGTCAATCAAGAAAACCATAGATTCTGCAATGACCAAATGCCACCAACGAATAAAGATATCCAAGCGATTTTTTGGTGAGCAATAAGATTCGCATAATGAGATGGCATTTCTTTGCGCGCAATAGCAATTAACGCAGGAATCTCAAGTACCAAACTTGCGACTAGACCATAAAAAAAAACGATGAAAGGAAAATAGAAATCCATTTTTAAAAGCATGCCAACTTTTCGGTTAATTTTGCTAAAACAAGAGTCCTGATCGATGGACTTTTTTCAAGTTTTCAGATAGTATTTAGTTGGGGGTTCGATAGGCGTAATACTCATCGAAAATAAACCTTACAAGCATAATATTGGGGACTGTCCCTGACAATGGTGTGCAAGCTTGCCTCGTAGCAAGAAGCCTAAAGTTGTTATCATGGTCACCCACCTTGCAAAAAAGAGGTTTATCTTTCAGAGTTGTCTACGGACCTTTTTTTTTATTCTAGACTTAGCCTAGACTAAAACTGTTCTTTCTCGCCTCGTTTTTCTCATTCTGAGACTGCAGCAAAACTGCGAAAAAACCGATATAGTACTGTGAATTCATTAGCGAAATATCTAATTCTGGGAACCTTTATTATTTTCCAAACTGCGTGCAGCGGTATAGAAAATTCTCAGTACTATGAATATTTATCTTCTACAGAGGAAGCAGCCCTTTGTTTGACCAATTATCCACAACCGACTTCTGTTAAAGTTGCTGGGACAGCAACTTTTTTCAAGCGGGGCATCAACTTAGTGACACAAGTAAATACATCCACGCAGTTGCCCGTGTTGAAAAATTTAACTTTGGGTGACCCCTTGCAGACTGCCTTACCAATTCGATTTGCCGAGGTTGTAATTTATAATTCTAAGAACAAAATAGTTCAGTGTGGTAGAACAAATAATACAGGTGCCCTGAAGGCAACAGATGGCGCATCCGATTTGCTACTGCCAGCAACGCCGGATACCTATTCTATACGAGTGCTATCGCGCACAAACATTCAGTTAAACTTTCCTGGAAAACCAAGTTTCGAACTGAATGCTTCGGTTAAAAAGGACAAATACTCGCAGCAGCTTTACACTTTAGAAAAATCAGTTTTTTCAAATGGTGTTGATGATGTGTCAATTAGCTTAATTGCATACGCCCGCCAAACAGAATCTACGGAAATAGTTGGCGGTGGATTTAACATTCTAAACGATATCTATACCACCTATTCTTATCTAAATACAAAAACTGGAGCCGTAGACACCAGATGTTTAAATCAAAAAATAAATTTGTATTGGAAAGCAGGCTTCAATGCATTTCAATATTATTATCCCAACGCAGATCCTTCCATCTTAAGTAGCAATTCATTTTATGATCAAGACGGCGACAAAACCTTAAACATAACTGGCGGCCGTTTAGGAAACACAAGCCTAGAAAATACAGATCACTTTGATGATTATGTTATTATTCACGAACTTGGACATTTTATCGAGGACAACTGCGGACAACTTATTACTCCGGGCGGATCACATGTTATGGTTTCACGAATTGATCCTCAGCTGGCGTGGTCTGAAGGCTGGGCAAATTATTTAGCAGCTCAAGTTATGTATGAAAAGATATCCGAAATAAATCCCGAGTTCGAAGCAAAAATGGCTAGTAGCGGATTTACGACAAATCCAACTGATAGAAAATGGTCTTTTTTATCGACAACATTTGGCTTTTCCGATTCGCAGTTAAATGTTGGTAACGGTACTGGGGTCATGTTTGATATTAAAAAATCTGGCTTAAACCCAGACGCGTGGCAGGCAGGTTCTTACGAAGGCTTTTCAATCGATAAAGTAGATCCTAGCCGGTATGTCGGTGAAGGTCACTTTCGTGAAGGTGCCATCACTCGTGGACTTTTTAAACTGTCGAATTCTTGCGGTTCTACGTGTGCTTCGGCGCCGATTAGTTTTGAAAACATTTGGAAATCTGTTGATGCCATTACTGGCGCAAGTGCCAATGGCAAAAAGTTCAAGTCTTCTCACAGTGTCATTGAAAGTATCAAAAGCAATATTGGCACAGCTGCTTGGACCGGTGATCTACAAACAAAAGCTCAAGGTGAAGCTCTGCATCTAGCAAGTGACGGAAGTTATAC
>JANOOI010000143.1:0-4273 GCA_031421235.1 Bdellovibrio sp. | reverse complement strand
GTTCAGACTCGTTGAGTTCACATTTAAAGATATATTTTTCTTTTGAGGTAAATAGCAAACTTGGTCACTGCAAATTTGGTAACGAAGATCAAAACTAATTTTTTGTGGCATAGTTGATAATTTTTCAGGAGCTTCGATTTGAATTTGAATCTCACCTTGTTCAAAAAGTCCCTTTTTTGTTTTCTTTGTGTATTTGTCATAAAATTCAATTTCTGGCGACAACATCAGCTGACCCACACTAAATTCTGGATTCAGAGCCATCACTTTAAATTGATCTGAATAAGCATGAAAACCTTTTGGCATTTCTATTGTCATGCGAACTGATTTTATTTGCCCAGGCTCGAGCTGCAGAGGATCGGTAAGAACATTGAATTGAACGACTGGTTCACTGACAGCCCAGATTAAAGTCGAGAATAAAAAAACAATTGATGTTAAAAAAATGCGTTTCATGATTTCAAAATAGCATTTTTCTAAATTAAAAACATCAAATACTAGACGTTATTCTAGATTGCTACTTGCTGCATAAACTTCGCATCAAGCTGAGCCGATATATGACTTGTAGAACTTTATTTATTAAAGAGGTCGCAATGGGATATTTTGGTATATTAGTCGTATTTGCAATGGTGTTTGGTGGTTTTGCACTAGCTGGCGGAAGTTTCGGCGTGATCATTAAATCCGCGCCACTTGAGATGATGATTATCGGTGGAGCTGCATTAGGTGCTTACATTATAGGTAACCCAATGAAAGTTATTAAAGCTGGATTTAAGCTGAGCTTAAGAGCGATGACTGCAAAGGGCCCACAGAAAAAAGATTATTTAGACTTACTACAAATGATGTTTCAATTGTTTCAAGTTTTTAGAAAAGAAGGGCCTCAAGGTGTAGAAAAACATATCGAGACTCCTGATCAAAGTGATATTTTTAAAGCTTACCCATCTGTTATGAAAAATCATCACGCTGTTGCATTTTTGTGTGACACGATGAAAATTATCTTATCAACAGATTTATCCCCATACGATATTGATGATTTAATGGATAATGATTTAAAAGCTATTCATGCTGAAGAACATTTAGCGCAGCATGCTGTGCAAATGGCTGCTGATGGTTTTCCCGGTTTAGGAATCGTTGCTGCCGTATTGGGAATCGTGAAAACAATGGCCCATTTAACTGAGGGTAATGAAAGAATTGGTCAATTAGTTGCCAGCGCCCTAGTTGGTACAATGTTAGGGGTTTTCGGAGCTTATGGTTTTATCGGACCCACAGCAACTAAAATTGCAAGTGACATTGAAGCTGAAGGCCGTTTCTTGAATTGTATTAAAGCAGCTGTTGTTGCTTTACAGCGGGGTTCTCCACCACTTGTATGTGTTGAATATGCTCGTCGTTCGATTATGCCAGAAGAAAGACCAACATTTGATGAATTAGACAAAGCAACTAAAGATATTAAAAAAGCAGCGGCCTAGGGGAAACAAGTGGCTAAAAAGCAAACTATTGTTATTAGAAAAATAATCGTACAGGGCGGCGGTCACCATGGTGGTTCATGGAAAGTTGCGCTTGCGGATTTTATGACAGCAATGATGGCTTTTTTCCTTGTGATGTGGCTTCTAGGTCAAAGTGAAGAAACTAAAAAAGCAGTTTCAGATTATTTTTCGACACCTTCAGTGATTGAATACAATTTTCAAAACTTCGGTGCCGAAGTTACTCTTGAAAAACTATTTTTAGATTTTATTAATGAACCGTTAAAGGCTATGCAAAGCTTTATGGAGCCAGCAACTAAATCACCGAATGTTTTAGACATGGGTTCTGAAAAAGTTGTAGCTGCTTTTATGGCTGATAAAATGACTGACATAGCAAAAAATGTGAGTATTTCACAAGATGGTTTTGAATTTGATATTCCAGATACTTACCTTTTTGAAAGAGGTTTAGCAGTTCCAAAAGCTGGATTTGTTGATGTCATTGATAAATTAACGGGCGTTACTGCAGGATTAAAAGATGCAGAAATTAAAATTACATCGGCTTTATTTATTCAATTAGTGGCTGATCAATCCGTAAAAACAGCTGACCGTGTAGCTAAAGAACGACTGACATTAATACTTAACAAAGTCACAGCATCTTTTGACAGTAATACAAACGCTGTTGTTGGTGCCACGAATATTAAAAACAAAACTGGTGATTACGATCCAGAAAAATTAATGGGCTTTATCCGCATTAGTATTACTCAGAAAGAAAATATTGAAACTGGAAAAAAACGTCGCAAGTTAGAAGCTTTATTTTCGAGTTCGAAACCTCAGCCAGAAATTAACTTTGATCGTAATATACAAAGTATTAATTCAAATGATAAAAAAGATTCGTTTGTAAACCCTGTAGATGTTGAAATCAACAAACTTCAAAACGAAGCGTTCCCCGGAGAGACAGATTAATCTTTTGTCTTTGATCGTTTTTGATTTTATATTAGTATTCTAAAGCGAAAGCTAAAAAATAATTTAACTTAGATCTTGATCCAAACTGTCCTGTATTACTTGGCAAAGTGAAGCCTAATTCAATTTGGCCTTTTTCAAACGGCTTATAATATCCAGTGGCTGCATTATCAAAGTAGTCGTTGTACTGTGCTGACCGCTGTTGGGTATAACCAAAGCTGCCTATGCCGCCATATTTATCAGTTAAGCGCTGAAAATATTTAAATTGGTAGTAGTGAGCCGTTGTGCCTGTGCCTTCAAAATTAGTTTGTCGTTCTAAAAGAAAACTCATTCTTGGATAAGAAATTTCAAAACCAAATCTTTGACCGTTTCTTAAATCAACCTTAAAAAAATGTTCGTCATGAATATAAAAATGAAACTTAGAGCTTGGTTGAAACTCAATATAAACTTCAGCAATATACTTAATCCATAAATTATCATCAGATGAATTCAAATCAGAAACATTTGATCCCCAAAAGCCAAATTTAAACTGAGATCCAAGATTAACTAAAAACAAAGCATTTAATGCCACGTCATTATCGCTCATTGAAAGTCCACGTTCTATAAAATTAGTCATGAGTTTGGCATTTCCAGAAATAGCATAAGTTGGTGTTGCGCCGGACTTTTCATCTTTGCCATTTTTGGGCGGCACTTGTGCTTGTGCAAATAATGATAATGAACTAAATAAAATAGTCAGAAAGAAAAAAATCCGCATATCTTATTGTTAAAATTTAAATGTAAATAATCAATCAAAGCTAGACCCTATTACCAAGTTAGGGTTAATATGGTTCGAAATGACATCCGATTAATACTTAAGTAGGAGCCTATGGTCTTTTCAGAAACGACACCATGTCTTGAATATCCAATTGTGGCTTTCGACACCGAAACCAGCGGCGCTTACCCATTGGAATCAGAAGTGATCGAAATCGGGGCTGTAAAGTGGCATAATGGTCAGATCATTGATCGCTTTCAAACTTTAGTTAGACCTAGCGAACTTTTAACTCCAGAAAATACCAGAATTCATGGAATTACTAACGACATGGTAGCAAATGCACCGCTTATGAAAGATGTGATTTTAGGTTTTTGTGATTTTGTTAATGACACTGTCCTTTTAGCCCATCACGCACCATTTGATTTAGGTTTCATGGCACCTGCAATCGAAACAAACGGCTTAAACTTTCCGAAGAATAAGCATTTTTGTACAAGTTTATTATCTAGGTCTTTACTGCATACAACGAACCATAAACTGCAAACTTTGGTTAAAGAATTACAATTGATCGGTGGCGATGCCCACAGAGCTTACGACGATGCGTATGCTTGCCTTCAAGTTTTTTTAAAATGTATTGAAAAATTAAGCCCTGACGTTACAGTTCAAAGATTACAAGAAATTCAAAGCAAAGACATCAACTGGGAAAATTACAAAGTTTTGAATACTGAGGACGAAAAAATAAAAACTATCGTCAAATCTATCGCTGAACGAAAGCCTCTTTTAATAAAATATGAAGGCGGTCAAAGTAAGAAAGAATTCAGGTCAATAATTCCGAAGGGTCTAATTAGAAACCCTGACGGCGACTACGTAAATGCGATTTGTGACATTGATCAGCAAAGAAAAAGATTTTATTTAAGTAAAATTAGTTTTTAGGTGCTGTCTTTTAGTCTTTAATAATTGCACGATCATCTTCTGAAATTTTATTCTTTAATGCAATTTCTAATTCTTGGGCAGCTTGAATTTTTAAAAATATTTTGTCTGCTAGTTTTTCAAGATGCCTAAAATCATCCCCAGCTCTGAGCTTAAGTTGCTTGTGGCTATAGCCCAATTCTTT
>JANOOI010000142.1:0-4882 GCA_031421235.1 Bdellovibrio sp. | reverse complement strand
TTATGTGTGTTGTTATGGGCACAAGCGCAATAACTTTTTTATCTTGGATAGTCTTTGATCAAAAAATTCTTTTAGAATTCTTTAATTTTAAAACGACTAAGCATGGTCTTAGTTTAGGATTATTGACCTTAATTATGTTGGTTTTTCTAATCAGTTTAAATTTCCTGGCTGTAAAGAAAAACAAGAGCTTTGATTTTTCAGTGGCCCGTCAGTTTACGATTTCACCGCAGTCTGAACAAATTTTAAAGACATTAACTTCTCCTATTGAGTTTAAGTTTTTTTATCAATCGGGCTCAGAAAATGTCGACAGCACAAAAAAATCATTCAACCAAATGGCACAACTTTTTAAAGAAGCATCAAGCAAAGTCATTATTGAAAATATTGAAATGAATGAAAATCCTAAGCAGACATTAGAATATGCAGCCAACAAGGGCACTGGCGAAGCGTTTGTTAAATACGAAGATCAAAAAATTCGTATAGAGTCTCAGTCAGCTGGGCAATTAGGGCAGAAATATAACGAACAAGAGGTCACAAACGCACTGATTAAAGCTACTAGAAAACAGAAAAAGAATGTTTACTTTGTAGAAGGTCACGGCGAAAAAGAATTCGAAGATGAAAAAAATGAGAAAGGTATTTATTCTTTTAAACAACTTTTAGAAAAAAATGCCTATCAGGTTAAGAAAATAAATTTTGTGAATCAAACAAATGTTCCAGACGATGCACATGTTATTATTATCGCCGCACCAGAGCAAAGTTTTCAAAAATTTGAGATAGATCTATTGATTGGCTACCTAAAACGGGGTGGATCATTGTTTGTCTCATTAGATGATCAAAATTCGGCAGGTCTAGATGATTTGTTAAAAGAATTTGGCTTGAAATTAAATAAAAATTATATTTTCAACATTTTAAAAACATCGATGGGCCAAGTTGTGAATTCGGCTGAACCAACCGTAGCTGTGGATTATTCACCAATAAGTCCGATTACAAAAATGTTTTCAGCTAATTACACATCTGTTTTTATTAGACCAAATGCTTTAGATTTACTTTCGATTCCAACTTTAGTTAAAACTGAACCGATTATTAAAACTCCTGAAGCTTCAGTAGCGCTTAAAAGTTTAACAAGTGAAACTTATGAAGGCCAACCGCGATCATTTATTATTGGTGCAGAAGTCAGCGGACAAATTGATAGTCAATCAAAGCCCTTTAAAGCCGTTGTTTTTGCAGATGGTAACTTTATTGCCAACACAACACTAGGCCAAAATGCAAATCGTGATATTTCTTTGAATACCATAGCTTATTTGACTGAAGAAACAGATCTGATTTCTATAGCACCTAAAACTGTCGGGTTAACAACGATGAAAATGAACCCAGTTGAATTTACTCAACTTTTTAAATTCATGGTGATGGGTCTGTTTTTGCCTGGGCCATTTGTATTTTTAGCTGTAGGAATCATTTTATGGATGAAGCGTCGTCATGCGTGAGGTTTTGTGAAAAATAAAAAAACTATTTTGTTCACTTTGGTGACTTTAGTATTTTCTTTTGTTGTGTATTACGTTACCACTTTCAAAGAAGACCGCTTGAAAAATGTTATTCAAAATGAATCAAAAATTATTTTTTTAGATTCTGATCAGATTAACTATATTGAACTTAATAATCGTGACACAAAAATTGTTTTTCATAAAAGTGAAGCTGGTTGGTCGATTCAAGAACCTGTTTTAGATGATGCAGATAATTTTAGAATGTTGGATGTGATCAAAAATTTAACGTCTGATCAGTACGTTCTTATCGCCAAAGAGGGTGTTGATATTGATTGGTCTGAATTTGGTTTAGATAAACCGATAGCTAGCTATTTGTTTAAAAATAATTTGGGTCAGTCTCAAAAAATACAAATTAGTGATTTGAAAAACTTTGAAGGGTTTTCTTACGCTAGGATAGACAACAATAATCAAGTTCTTGTGGTTAAGCAGCAGTGGCTAAACGATGCAACTCAGAAGCTTGTTTACTACCGGGACAAAAGACTTTATCGGGGGCCAGCTGTAGCCGTTGAGCAAATAACAATAAAGTCACTGAATGGTGAATTCAACTTAGACAAGCGAAGTGAAAAACAAAACGGAATTTGGATTTCGCCAGACAAAGTCGACTATAATTTAGATCAGGATCTTGTGCGCAAACTGATTAAAGATATTGCGGACACAACAATACAGGACTATTTGGCTGAGGGTGAAATTTCGAAAACAGAAATTAAAGAAAAGAAGATAAATGCTAAAGATGCGCTTAAAGTTCAGTTTAAAACACAAAAAGACCAATGGTCTGTCGTTTTAAACTTACATGATGTTGACAGATCTCTTTATGCAATGACAGATCGCCCAACTTATTTAGTTAAACTGGATTTATCAAAGTGGGCATTTTTCTCAAATCTGAGTTTAGACAATTTACGTAACCGCAAAGAAGCACTTCGTTTTGATATTTCTAAAGTTAAAAATATGACACTGATGTTTAATTCGATGAATCTTAAATTTATTCAAAATAATAAAAACTGGACTGACTCAAACCAAATTAATAATGAAATAGATACTTCCAAAGTTGAAAAGGTTTTGAATACAATTCATGACATGACAATTGATTCTTTTCTAACAGATGCAGAATCGGCAAAATTCATTGGTCGTGACATGATTATTTTAAAAAATGATGATGACCAATTAATTTTACAATTAAATTGGGGTCCAAGTGTTAAAAAATTTGTAGATGGCCAAGAAAAAGAAATCTATTTGGCAAGGACTCAGTTATCAGATCTTATTTTTGGAATAGATAAAAATAAGATAGACCAAATTATAAATACTGATTATAAACCGATGATAAAGGCCTTAGATGATAAAAATTAAATCTCCGACACGAGTCGATTTGGCCGGTGGCACGCTTGATATGTGGCCGCTGTATAACTTTACTGGTGGGGCTACGACAATTAATGTAGCAATTGATATATGGACACGTGTTGATCTTACATTAAATACAGACAAAACAATTCAAATTGAATCATTAGATCTCAAAGAAAAATGGCTGTTTAAAAGCTATCAAGATTTCAAAACATCAACAGATCCTAAAATTAAATTATATCAGTCTATTATTTTTAAATTTGAAAAAGATTTCACACAAAAATTGAATGAAGGTTTTTTGTTGGTTACCCAGTCTGAAAGCCCAATCGGTGGCGGTTTAGGTGGTAGCAGTAGCTTGGTGATTTCTTTGTTAAAAGCTTTTGCAAAGGCCTTTGCTTTTAAATTCAAAAATTCGCATGAAATGGTTCATTGGGCACACAATATCGAAGCCGAAGTTTTAAATACACCAACGGGAACACAGGATTACTATCCGGCAATTACCGGTGGCTTGAACCAATTAGATTATAGCGCCTATGGCATCGAACAAAAAGTTTTAGAAACGCAAGGTTCGCCCTTGTATGATAATTTTTTGTTGATGTACACAGGGCGCACACACCATAGTGGTTTAAATAATTTTGAAGTGCTTAAATCAGCTGTCGCCAAAGATCAAAAAGTCATGGGCGCATTACAACAAATTAAAATAATTGCAGATCAGATGCAACACGCTTTAGAAACAAAAAATTGGACAATTATACCTGAACTTTTTCAAGCCGAATATAAAGCTAGAATTCAGTTAACTCCGGCATTTACCAGTCCTGAAATTGAAAAACTGCACGAAATAGGCTTATCAAATGGAGCTGACGCTGTTAAAATATGTGGAGCAGGTGGTGGTGGCTGTGTGCTGATCTGGGTGAAGCCCGCTTTCCGCCAGAAGGTGATAGAAGCATGCGAAAAAGAAAAGTTTCAGTCACTGAACGCCAGACCAGTAAGTCCGTTGTCCGATTTATCGGACTATCTTTAGCTGGTGGTAAATCAGATAAAGCCTGTTTAGCTGTCCTTGAATATTATCCTGATAATAAAAAAATATTTCTATCTAGACTGTATGAAAAAATAAAATCAGATGAAAAAATATCAGGTGATCTTAAAATCCATGAATTGATCTTACAGAATGCAGATACCTTAAAATATATCGCTTTTGATACACCTTGGAATTTACCTTCCTGTATACTTTGTGAACTGAAATGCCCTGGTTATGAGGTCTGCCGCGAACCCCACATTGAATGGATGTGGCAACATGAAGAAGATCGCTTAAAAAAGAAAAAACCTAAAAAATTATTTACGCCCTATACCCAACGTGCAGTTGAAATGGTTTTGGCCAACGATTTAGAGGAAAGTTTTCACGCCCATCATGCATTGGGGGCCAATGTAGCTCCGTTATTAGCAAGAGCAAACTTTATTCAAAAAAGATTACCGTTTGAATGTATTGAAGTTTTCCCTCATTTGTCATTGTACCGTATTGGTCATTCATTAAAATTAATGAAATCTCAAATTGTTGATCACCGGGCAGCATTTGGTGGCGATGAAACCCGTGCCCAGTTTTTACAAGCTTTAAATGAAAACGACATTGCTTTTATCTATCACCAAGACACAAAAAGTATGATCGAAAATAACCATGCTTTTGAAGCTTTTCTTTGCGGGTTTACAGCTTTCCTGAAGTATAAAAAATTAACAGAATCACGCCCTAAAGGATTTCCTAAAAACGAAGATTGGATCGATTTTCCAATCAAAGATCTTAAAGTGAAAGATTTTACTTAAAGTTTTTTACACCTTGAGCAAGTAAAATTTTAATTAAAGACTGATAAGAAATATCACGGTCAGAACTTAGTGCTCTGATTTGATTTAATAACTGACTTGGCAAACGAATTGATACAACTTGTGTCGGTGGAGTCTCAGGCAAGGTCAATCCAAGATCGCTTAATTTTAAGGATTTATTTGGATTAATAAAATCT
>JANOOI010000141.1:0-1981 GCA_031421235.1 Bdellovibrio sp. | reverse complement strand
AATCAGAAGATATTCCGTTTTAATAAACTAAAACAAAAAGGTATCGCGAACTAGGCTTAAGTCGACGACTTAAGCCTTTTCTTTTTTGTAAAATAAAGTCAAAATTAAATAGTGACATTTTCTCTGATAAAACAACTTTTTATACCTCTCATTTTGCTTGTTTCAAGCTGTACTATATACCGTTCTGCAGAACGTGATCAGTTCGAATCTGATTCCCCCCAGTTCAAGGTTCAAAATTTAGTTCTTGTCAGTTGTTCGTTAATATCTGTTCGAAATTACGCATCCCAAGCTAAACTTATTTCGACCGATGGTGATCGTTTTATCTGGGAATACATCGTCAGATCGGTATCCATTTATGAATCTCAAACTTCTAACAGCGAGTACTGTCTTTATGAAAAAAAATCTTAGCTTATTTCTTTTTTTTATTTTAATCAGTTTTTTAATCAGTCCTTTGGCGCAAACAGCAACTTTAATGCAGATTAAAAATCAGAAAACTTTAATCAGCCTTGAAGGCCTTGATGCTGCTGTGGATGAAGTTTACGATGTTGTTGGTCCTGCTGGAAAATCGGGTCAAATCAAAATCGTTCAAGTTAAAAACAACAAAGCCATCGCGCAAATTTTATCTGGATCTGTGGCTATTGGACAAAAACTTAGAACAAATTCGAATGTCCAAGCAGCATCTAAAACTGTGCACAAAAAAGATATCGTTATCAGACATGATTTGATGAAAATCTCTGTTTTAGGTAAATTGATGATGAATACCATCATCACAAAACAGGCTGACGCTAATGCAATTCCAAGAACCGAAACAGTCACGATGAACGGGATTAATTTTGGGGTAACCGGCGCATTAGATTACCCGCTATCGACGCAATACACTTTTCGGGGCCAAGTGGGTGTTGAATCCATTGCAGTCAAAGGCACAGCCCAGTATTTATCGTGCGCTGGCAAATTATCTAGGGACTGTAATGTAAATATTAATTATTTAGTCGGTGGTGGTTTCTTGCGCTATGACTTCGTTAAATCTGAAAATGTTATTTGGGGGGCTATTGGTGGAACACTTAAAATGCCAATTTCTAAATCATCAACTGCTTTAAGAAATGACGATATCAACATGGCAAATTCATTAGGTTTGATGTTTGGTTATGATTATAATTTTGATAACAAAACATTTATACCCTTAACGTTTGAATATCATTATTCATTCAACACATCTGAAACAGTTCCAGCGATTAATCAAATCGCACTTCAAGCAGGATACGGCTGGAAATTCTAATGTTTAAATTTTTAATTTTATTTTCCTTATTAGTGACAAGCTGCCAGTCTGGTCTCAAAAATGCTGACAGAAAATCAGCAGGCTTTCAAGATGCTGCTTTTTTTGAAAATTCTGTCAGACGTGACCCAACACCCAATGAAATCAAGGCCCTTGTTCTGATTGAAAATCGTGTCCAAAAATTAAATTGTTCTGCTTTTTTTATTAAAAACTCTCAAGAAAAAATATTTGTAGGTACACAAAATCACTGTGCCAGGTATGTTTTAGAATCATTTTGCGGTGAAAATTCTCAAGTCGTTTATTCAACCAGCGACAAAAATAACATTGCAACTGTTAAAGATAGCATCATCTTCAAATCTTTAGCTGCACCTAAAGCTGAAGGCTATTGCAAGCGAGTCGTTGCACAAAATAATTATAATGATTTTATGATTGTCGAAGTGGGTTACAGAAAAAAATCTGACGAAGCTAAAGTTAAAAAATCAGCTCATTTTTTACGTTTGGCTGATTTCATACCACCCGAAGGGACTAAACTTAAAATGCTTGGTCACCCGTCTGATCCTGAACGCCTTAGCCAACCGACAGTCACTGAATCCTGTATGATTTTATCAGGAAACAGACCGATACTTAAAGAAGCCTCTAATGAAGAAATTGCTTATCAAAAAACTTTCCTGACACCCCAATCCCCTTTTGAATCAGAAAAAAGAAATT
>JANOOI010000140.1:0-13059 GCA_031421235.1 Bdellovibrio sp. | reverse complement strand
AAAGGCTGGAAGCCTGAACAAATGGATCAAATTTTAAAAGCTTTAGATCGTCAAATTGCTGGACCACCTGCAGAACCTCAGGGTCTGTACCTTATGAAGGTTTATTATCCTCAAGACCTTGACAATAAGTGCCGCGAACTTTAAAACACTCATTCAATCTTTGGAGAACTTATGAAAACTTGGAATGCAAAAACTGAAGAAGCAGACAGACAATGGTTTGTCGTTGATGCTGCTGGATTACGACTTGGTCGTCTAGCAACACACATTGCGAACATCTTACGTGGTAAGAATGTTCCAACTTTCACACCGCACGCTGATGTTGGTGGTTTTGTTGTTGTTATCAATTCAGATAAAATCGAAATGACTGGTAACAAGTGGGAAACTAAAAAGTACTACCGCCATTCTCGCTGGTTTGGATCATTGAAAGAAAAAACAGCAGCACAAATGAAAAGTGATGATTCAGAATTCATTATTGAAGACGCTGTTAAAGGAATGCTACCAACTAACAAACTTTCAAAAACATTAATTACTAAACTTAAAGTCTACAAAGGGGCTGAGCATCCTCATGCAGCTCAGAAACCACAGGCTTATTCAATCAAAGTTAAAAATAAAGCTTAATAATCGAGAGGGCAAAAATGGCTGCAGCAGAAAAATTATTTTATGCAACTGGAAGAAGAAAAACGAGTTCAGCTCGTGTTTACTTAAAACCAGGTAAAGGCAAAGTAACTATTAATGGTAAAACATCTGATGGATATTTAACACGTTTACAATCAAGAATGGTTATCATGCAGCCGATCGTAGCTGTTGGACAAACTGACAAGTTTGACCTACGAGTTATGGTTACAGGCGGCGGAGAATCAGGACAAGCAGGAGCTATCCGTCACGGAGTGACTCGTGCATTAATTCTTTTTAATCCGGAATTTAAAGCTGAATTGAAAAAAGCAGGCTTTGTTACACGTGATCCTCGTATGGTTGAAAGAAAAAAATACGGTCTTCGTGGTGCTCGTCGTAAAGGTCAGTACTCAAAACGTTAATTTTTGTTTTTTAGACTTACATCTAAAATTAACCTTAAAATTAAATATGAACCCACTCCAAAAGAGTGGGTTTTTTATTTGTCGGATGGCATCATAAATCTAGACCAAAGTTAGAATTAAAAACACTTGTTAAAATCCTGTTAAATAACTAAACTAATATGTAGTTAAAGAGGAATACACATATGGGACATGCAGCACAAATCGAAGTTTTAGCGCAGTTTTTAAAGGAAAAAAGAGTTCAGTCAGGGTTATCACAAAAAGATGTAGCCACTAAGTTGGGTTACACGACATCACAGTTTATTTCCAATTGGGAACGTGGAATATCGCACCCGCCACTTAACACATTAAGAAGTTTATCTAATTTATATAAAATAAATCCAGATGAGATGTTTGATGTTTTATTAAAAGCAACCGTGGCGCAAGTCGAAGTTGATTTAAAGAAAAAGTTTTACTCAAAAGAAATGACTAGCTCTGCAAGCTAGTCATTAGGTAAAAAACTATTCCCACTGTTATTTTTTTTCTTCGAAATCTTTAGTGATTTCGAAGCTAGTCACCTGCATAGAATGTTTAAGCGTATCATCACCCTGAACATTCTTTTTTGTTTCTACTCGGCAAGTGACTGTTGAAAGCACTTCGCCTTTTGAAAGAACTGTATCGCCTTTAACCACGTTATAAGTTAACTTTATACTGGCAGGAATGGTAATTCCAACTCCGCCTTTTTGATTAATTTTATAGGCTTTATTTAAAGATGCTGTGTAATCTTTTTTAGTCGATAAAAATTCAGCGTTTGTGATATCTGCTTGTTGACCCATTGATTTTTGATCTTTAGTGATTTCTAATTTTTCTTCTAAAACTGTTAAACCAGTTTCAGTTAAAAACACTGTGTCAGCTGTAATCTTAACAGCTCTGACTAAATCTTTCGTATCACAAGAAATAGTACCGATGCTTTGTAGTCTTTGTTCGCCTTCGTTTGCGTATCCTGCAACAGCTGTGAATAAAACTAAAGTTGTCATTAAAATTTGATTTTTCATAAATATCTCCAAAAAATTATTTAGATTGTAAATCTTTAAGTTTTGCTTTTGGTACGTACTTAATTGTAACTACGTAGTCTAATTTTTTCTGTGCGACTTTAACTCCGTTAACTGAATCTGGCATTCCGGCATGAACAACAAAACCAGTTGGCGAATAGTTCCGAGGAGTATTTGGATTCAGCATGGCTCTTGCGCCGTCAATTTGTTTTGCATCACGTGTTAAAGTTAATTTGAAATATCCATTTGTCTGCTTGATCAATGGTGCCATTAACGCAGCAACGCCTTTGTGTCCGACAGATAAACCTTTTGCTTCTTTGTCTTTGCCAGGTAACGCAAAATCAATAAGCTGCATACTTAATTGTGGATTAGCGCCAGTTTGATTAATCAGCATTGGAATGCCATCAGTCATACCGTAAAAGTCTTCATCTTTTGCGGTGCCCGAACTGAATGCTGACCCGAACATTTGCATTGGTTTAAAAAATTCAGAAACACAAGCTGGTATTTTTCCTTTTTTAAAATCTGAAGATGTTGCGTCTGGATTGCAATCTTTTAATGATAATAAAACCCAAGCAAATTCTGAACAAAATTGCTGTAAATGATCGTTGGCAGTTAAGCTTTGACCCAACAGAAGTCTTGCCGTGTCAGCAACGAAAGAAAGATCAGCTTTTCCGTTTACTTCACGATACATGGGACTGTTGTAGTCAGTATTAAAAGATAATTTTGAAGGGTAAATTTTCTTTTCACGAGCTTTAACTAAAGCTTTTTCTAACCATTTTTGAATATTTTGTCGTTGTGCTTCAGATTCCATACGAGGTCTTAAGATGTGTAACATTAAATTTGGGTTGTCTTCCGTAAAATGACTTGCATCCATCACAGATTTTCCGAAGCCAAGATTTTTTCCGCCCATCATTTTGTCATCCATTGGCATATCTAAATTGTAAACTAATTTTCGACCATTTTCGTTAACAACAACGGCCATTGAAATATGTGTCGATAATAACTGTAACGCTAAATATTGCAGTGAATTCGCAAATAACGGTCGAGTTGATACAATAAGATCACCTGTTTTAATCAGACCATTTTCAGCCATCTGCTGAGACGCTCTCACGCGTGATTCCTCAGGAACCAAGGCCATTCTTAATCCTAAAGCCGAACCGTTTGCACTTTGACCTGGAATAGATACGTAATCGGTTAAAACGACTGAATCTGAATCATCAGAACGATCAATCATTTTTACATCAGTTAATGGCAGAATATTTCTTGCGGGGAAAGTTTCATAGTATGCAACAGTGGGGTTTAAAGATGGAGCTTGAGTAAATTTACCAAGTGCACTTTCGATTTTTGCTGCGATATCCGTGTTAAAAGGATTTTTTCCTAATTTGTTAACAATCGGTAATGAGGGTTTAATTGAAACAAGGGTCGTAGCTTTTTTAGCAGGTTGCTGTTCTGTAGGAGTTTTCGGTTTTGGACCACCGATTTGTGTACCGCCAATGCTGAATGCAAACGACTGATGAGTTACGCTGATAATAGCTAAGCCCATAATAATTTTTTTAGTACGCATAAATAAGTCCTTTTCTGCTGATTTTTTATATCCTCTTGATAACTTAGCAAGTCCATATCCACTGTTTAAATCGGTTATAAGCCTTAACAGCCACTTTATATGTCTAGATGATTCACAATGAGTCACAAATTGTCATAACACGGGGTCAAATCGATTGCGTGATGATTTCAGATCAATGAAAATCAGAAGATGTTGAAGTTGATGCCTCGATTTTTAGTTCTCATGATAGCTTTTTTTAGTTTTCATATTTCTCAAGCCAGCTCCTACGCTTTCGTGGAATTTCAAGACGGCGATATTATTTTTCATAAAAGTCAAAGTAGCCAGTCATCGGCTATTGCTGAAGCCACTGGATCACCGTGGTCACATGTAGGAATTATAGTTAAAAATGGAACTGATACTTATGTTGCAGAAGCCATTCAACCTGTGACCGTGACTTCGTTACGAAGTTTTGTTGCCCGAGGGAAAAATTCAGAATTTCGTGTTTATCGGTTCAAGTATTATAATAACAAGACGATGAAACTAAAATTGTATTCTACACTTAAGGAATATTACGGAAAAAACTACGATATTTATTTCGAATTTAGTAATGAAAGAATTTACTGCAGTGAACTTGTGTACAAAGTCTTTAAAAAAGTGACAGGCCAAGAAGTGGGTCGTCCACAAAAAATGAAAGAACTTAATCTAAACGGTCCACATGTGCAAAAGCTGATTCAAGATCGTTTAACTGATATTGGTAAAGAACTTGATCCCAATGAATTGATTGTTACACCAGCCAATCAGATGTTCGAAAGTGATCTTGGTTTGGTTTTTAATTCGCATCCGTAAACAGTGTTTTTTAAGAATAGATACTGTTTGTATCAATTCAATACGTTATGCGAACTATTATGATGGAAAATCAATTTTTTATATAAATTGTCGATCAAATCATCAATAATTAATCTATGTATAAGTTGAAAATTTTAATTATAGTCGCTGGTTTGCTGGTATTCGGTTTTCAAAACTGTTCGCCAAGCACTACCCAAAATTTGCTCGGAAGCCCAGCTCAGTCGCTGACTTCGGATCAGATTACAAAAACTGAATCTGTTGTTGGATTCAATTTTTATAACGACAAGCAAGAAGTCATCAATCACCAAGGCCAAAACTTTTATATGTCATCAAAAGCAAAGTTTAGTCTAAATCTAAGCACATTAGAACTTATAGAATACGATGCTCAAAACACACCCGTGAATAAATACTGTTTAAATGAATCATCAAAAGAGCAGTTAGAACTTATTATATCTGAATCGCAAATGTGTTCGAAAGCGGCTGACGCTGGATCAACGCAGTTTTGCGCGCAAGCCATTCAACCGGCATACGCTGAAATCATCACACAAAAAAGTAAAACAGCTTTAGGTTATGCAACAGATTCATGTGGCAGCAACATGGTTGATTTCTGTGATGCAGAACCTATCAAAGCCTGGATTAAAACAATCTCTGAAAATTTGAATCAATTAAGTTGTCAGTAATTAATTAAAAAAACTTCGAACCTAATGTATGCCCAATTTGGTGTGAATCACAAGATTTGCTTCTGCAACCTTACTGCGATCAGGAACTGCTCCTTGAGCAAAATCGGGTCTACCGCCACCTTTACCACCAAGAACTTGTGCAAAATCTTTTAATAACGTTCCTGCCTGAAATTGGGCTGTTAAATCTTTTGAAACAGAAATAATCACAGGATGTGTGGATTCACCAGAACCGATCACAATAACAATTCCTTTTTGAATTTTATTTTTCAATTGATCAGTGATTTGCGCTAACACATCACGGTCGTCTAAATTCAGATCTGCTAATATGTATTGAGCCACGCCTTGAGTCGTATTGAATGACTTCGCATTTTTTGCTAAATCGTCAACGTTGATTTGGCCTGACTGAATTTTTTTAATTTGTTTTTGCAAGTCTTTAGTTTCTTCTTTTTTTGAATCAATCCATTCAGTTAATAATTTATCAGCTGATAATCCTGCAGAAATTTTAGCTGTTTTTAATTCATCAGTATTTTTCAAGAATAATTCAATGACAGCATCGCCTGTGATCGCTTCAATACGTCTAACGCCAGAGCTTACGCCAGATTCAGACATGATTTTGAAAGCCCGAATCTGTGATGTGTTGTTAACATGTGTGCCACCACATAATTCAGATGAAAATACACCCATCGATAAAACGCGAACTTCATCCCCGTATTTTTCTCCGAATAAAGCCATGGCGCCTTTGTCGATGGCAGCTTTGTGGGTCATGACTTCAGCTTTCACGGGGTGGGCTTCTGAAATTTCTTGGTTAACTAGATTTTCAATTGTTTGAATTTCATCAGTTGATAAAGGTTTGTTATGAGTAAAATCGAAACGCGTTTTTGTTTCATCAACTAATGAACCAGCTTGTGTCACATGTGTACCTAAAACTTTTCTTAAAGCCGCGTGCATTAAATGAGTCGCTGAATGATTACTCGCTGTTTGTCTGCGAACTTTTGTTTCGACTTGTGTTGCCACTTGATCAGATTTTTTTAGTTCGCCCTTTAATATTTCTATTTGATGTAAAAAAGTTTGACCTTGCTTGATGCAATCATGAACACGGGCCTCACCAGTAGACGTTTTAATAAAACCTTGATCACCCATTTGACCTCCACCTTCAGCGTAGAATGGTGTTTGATCTAAAACGATATAACCTGTTTCACCAGATTTTAACGAGGACACTTCTGTGATCCCGTTTGATAAAGCTTCAATCTGTGATTTTGATTCCAAAGAATCATAACCTAAAAATTTTGTAGGACTTGATGAATATTTTTGTCCAAATTCGATTACGTGTTTTTCATCAGCTTGCATCGACTTGTTTTTCCATGATGATTTGGCTTTTGCTTTAGATGCTTGCATTGTCTTTTCAAAACCAGATTCATCAACTGTTAAGTCTTGTTCTGCAGCCATGACAGCTGTTAAATCTACAGGAAATCCGTACGTGTCGTAAAGCTTAAATACTGTTTCGCCAGAAATCATTTTCTGATTTTTTGCTTTCAGTTTTTTGATCTCGTCTTGTAGTATGGCTGTGCCGTTATCCAGAGTTTGCAAAAATCGACTTTCTTCATCTTTAATTGTCGCCAGGATATGATTTTTTCTTTGTCCAAGTTCGGGATAGAATTCAGACATAGATTGAATTAAAACTTCGCTCATCGGGGCTAAAAAAGACTGGTCTTGCGATAATTTACGCCCGTAGCGGATTGCCCGGCGCATGATTCGGCGTAAGACATAACCACGCCCTTCATTTGAAGGTAAGGCGCCATCTGCTAACAAAAATGAAGTTGATCTACAGTGATCAGCTAACACACGCATCGCTGCAACGCGGTCACGAATGACTAAGTCTTCACGCAGAACTAACGGATCAGAGACATAATTTTGTTTTGAAATTTTCGAAGCCACATCAATCATTGGTAAAAATAAATCAGTATCATAATTAGCAAATTGCCCTTGCATAGCGGCTACTAGGCGTTCAAACCCTGAACCTGTATCGACAGAGGGTTTAGGTAATGGATGCAATTTTCCAGGAGCCGTTTCTTCGTACTGCATGAAAACCAGATTCCAGATTTCTACAAAACGGTCTTCGCCAGCTACGATTCCTTTGAAAGGGTCTGATTCCCTGCCAGCTTTTGGACCGTGGTCATAAAAAATTTCAGTAGAAGGCCCACAAGGGCCGACATCACCCATGCGCCAAAAATTATCTTTTTCGCCCAATCTAAAAATACGATCTAACGGCACGCCTTCTTGTTTGTGCCAAATTTCAGCAGCTTCATCATCGTTTTGAAAAACTGTGACATAGAGCTTTTCTTTAGGAATTTTCAGATCTTTTGTTAAAAATTCCCAAGCATAGTGAATCGCTTCTTTTTTAAAATAATCACCAAATGAAAAATTTCCTAACATCTCAAAAAAAGTGTGGTGACGGGCAGTGAAACCCACATTATCTAAGTCATTGTGTTTTCCGCCAGCGCGAACACATTTCTGAGAAGACACAGCTTTTGTATAGTTTCTTTTTTCTAAACCTAAAAATAAATTTTTAAACTGGTTCATTCCGGCATTCGTGAAAAGTAAAGTTGGATCATTTTCAGGAATTAAACTAGAGCTGCCAATAACAGCGTGATCATTTTTTTTAAAATAGTTAATAAAAGCGCTTCGAACTTCAGAATTTTTCATGATTAATACCTTTACGTTTGGCTGAACTTTTACTGTTGTTATTCTTTACAGTTTGACTATAATAAAGCCAGTGCAAAACAGCAAGAGGTGTATGAACACTTTAAACGTAAAATACGGCCCATTTTCTCCTCAAGAACTTGATCTCATTCTTAAGTGGATGGAAAAGCATGAAGTTGTTTTTCAAATGAAGAAAGACGAAACCAGTGAGAATCAGTTTCAAAGAAATGATCCCGCAAATATGTTGGCCAGGACCGAATTAAGAACAGACGTCTATTTGGCTCAAATTTTCTATTTGATTGTGGATTTTGACACTGAAGCTCTTAAAAAACAGTTTGAAGATCGATTTATCAATAAAGCCGAAGTCATTCCGATTTGGTTGTCGCGTTTAACCCAGCCTTTGTCCGATGCGGAAAGCTTAAACAAAGCTTCTTCAAAAAAGCGTTTTTGGGCTACTGTGTTGATCGTGATATGGTTGGCAAGCCTGGCAATTTCCTATATTTTCAATGACTAATCGTTCGATAAATATAACAGGGGTTAAGCATGTTTGAATTTGGTTTTTTCGGAATTATTGGAATTGTTTTTTTCTTAGCAATCATTGGCGGACTTTTCACAGCTATTAATCAGGGCACCATTGGTGTTATTACGATGTTTGGTAAATACCGTCGTATTATGTATCCGGGTTTAAATATCAAAATTCCATTTTTAGAAGTCGTCTTTAGACGTGTATCTATTCAAAATCAATCTGTCGAATTACAATTTCAAGCGATTACGCAAGATCAGGCAAATGTAAACTTTAAAGCGATGTTGCTTTATTCTGTCATCGATCAACGTGAAGACACAATTAAAGATGTGGCTTTTAAATTTATTGATTTTGGATCTTTGATGCAAACATTAAACCGCACAGTTGAAGGCAGTGTTCGCGGAATCGTTGCGACTAAAAAACAAAATGAAATTTTATCTTTACGTAAAGACATTGTGAACACTGTGAAAGACCAATTAGATGAAGATTTAAAATCATGGGGTTATCATCTGATTGACATGCAATTAAATGATATTACTTTTGATGAAACAATTATGGCCTCAATGGCACAAGTTGTGGCTTCTAGTAATTTGCGTTCCGCAGCAGAAAATGAGGCTCTTGCACAAATGATTAAGATCACTAAAGCTGCAGAAGCGGAAGGCTTGGCTATTCAAATCTCTGCGGAGGCTGAAAAAAATGCAGCTAAATTACGCGGTGAAGGCGTAGCTTTATTCCGTGCAGAAGTTGCTCGTGGTATGTCAAAAGCCGCTGATGAAATGAAGCTTGCTGGTTTAGACAGTTCATTTATTTTATTTTCAATGTGGACCGATGCCATTAAGCATTTCGCTGAAACTGGAAAAGGAAATACAATTTTTCTTGATGGTTCAAGCGAAGGTTTAGAAAAAACAATGAAACAAATGATGTCGCTATCAAATATGAAAACAATTCAAAAATAAGAAATAACTAAAAATAACTAAAAAAATATGAATACACCAAAAAACAATCCTAAAGGTCAACCTGTCGAAGCGACTAATTTTTTAAAGCAAATTATTGAAAAAGATATTGCTGCAGGTAAACCTAATGTTGTAACGCGGTTTCCGCCTGAACCAAATGGCTACTTGCATTTAGGTCACGCGAAATCAATTTGTTTGAATTTTGGTTTAGCAAATGATTACGAAGGCCGCTGTCATTTAAGATTCGACGATACCAATCCTGAAACTGAGGATGTTGAATACGTGAATTCAATTCAAGACGACGTCAAATGGTTAGGTTTTGACTGGGGAAAACATCTCTATTTTGCCTCAGATTATTTCGAACAGCTTTATGCTTGGGCTTGCCATTTAATTGAAAATAATAAAGCTTACGTGTGTTCACTGAACGAAGACGAACTTCGAAAATATCGCGGTGATTTTACAAATCCAGGGAAAGAATCGCCCTACCGCAATAGAACTGTGACTGAAAATTTAGATTTATTTAAACGCATGCGCGCTGGTGAATTTGCAGAAGGCGAACATGTTCTGCGCGCCAAAATAGACATGAAATCACCAAACATGAATATGCGTGACCCATTATTGTATCGTATCCGTAAAGTAAAACATCACCGCACGGGTGATACATGGTGTATTTATCCAATGTATGATTATGCTCATCCATTATCTGATGCGATCGAACATGTGACTCATTCAATATGTACTCTTGAATTTCAAGATCACAGACCTTTTTACGACTGGTGTATTGAAAATTTACCTGTACCAGCCCAACCTAAACAATATGAATTTGCACGCATGAACATGACTTATTTAGTCATGAGCAAACGAAAGCTATTACAACTTGTAAAAGAAAATTATGTGATGGGCTGGGATGATCCACGAATGCCAACAATTTCTGGAATTCGCAGACGGGGCTATTTGCCTGAATCGATTCATTTATTTGTTAAACGTATCGGTGTGGCTAAAGCTGAAAGTTTAATTGATTACGATATTTTAGAAAACTGTGTGCGTGAAAACCTAGATGATGTTGCACACCGTGCAATGGCCGTTTTAAATCCAATTAAAATTGTGATTGATAATTTACCTTTAGGGCATAAAGAAGAAATAGAAGCTTCTGTTCATTCCAAAAAACTTGAATTAGGAAAACGTAAATTATCTTTTACCAAAGAAATTTACATTGATGCTGCTGATTTTATGGAAAACCCTACTGATGATTTTTTTAGATTAGCACCAGGTAAAGAAGTTCGTCTTCGCAATGCTTACGTCATTAAATGTAAAGAAGTCATCAAAGATGCTTCAGGAAAAATCACAGAACTACGCTGCGATTATGATGTGGTGACATTGGGTGGAAAGCCTACTGTCGACGGCCGTAAGATTAAAGGTATTGTTCACTGGGTGTCGGCAACAGATTGCATCGATGCTGAAGTCAGATTGTACGGACGATTATTTTCTGTTGAAAATCCAGATGACGCAGCTGAAGGTAAAGATTTTAAATCTCATTTAAATACAAATTCTTTAGTTGTGATTAAAAATGCAAAGCTTGAAAAAAGTTTAGCCGATGCAAAAATTGAAAACCGCTATCAATTTGAACGCGTTGGGTATTTTTGTCTAGATCACAAAGATTCTAAGCCAGGAAAATTAGTTTTTAACAAAACTGTAGACTTGACGAGCAGTCATTAAGGATTATTAGACCGTGAGGACAAAACAAAAACTAAATACTTTATTTGTAACAGTTTTCGGAGTTGGTTTTTCACCGAAGGCCCCGGGAACGTTTGGTACACTAGCAACGATTCCACTTTGGTTTTTAGTTTCAAAATTTCATATTATTTTTTACATGCTTTTTACTTTTGCTTTAGTGATCGCAGGAATATTTGCGTCTCAGTATTATGAAACCTACACCCACAAACACGATTCGAAAGAAATCGTGATTGATGAAGTTGCAGGTTTTTTAATTACAATGATGTGGTTACCAATCACATGGCAAAGTGTTGTGATTGGTTTTGTGTTATTCCGGTTTTTTGATATTGTAAAACCAGGACCTATAAAAATGCTGGATCAAAAAATAAAAGGCGGAGTTGGCGTGATGATTGATGATGTTGCCGCTGGAATTATATGCAATTTAATACTCCAAATCGTTTATAATCAAACTTCATGGCTTGGGGCGCAAATCCAGACCTTCTAAAAAAAATTATTGATGATATGAAAATTCTATGTAACTTTATATGTAAATTATATGAAAGTTACAACTCTTGTGCAACCAACAGATCCAAAGCTTACGCAGACTGAAACTGAATCAGCGATTCAGCAACAGCTGCTAAATACCATCGATGTTCTTCGTGACAAGAACTTCATGGTGGGGTTTGCTGAAAGCTGTACGGGCGGACTTTTGTCTAGTTTGATGACGGCGCAACCAGGTGTTTCAGATGTTTTCTGGGGATCTGTTGTGAGTTATTCAAACCAAGCGAAGGTTGAATTTTTGAATGTAAGTACAGATATTTTAAAAACACAAGGAGCAGTCAGTGCTGCCTGTGCCAAAGAAATGTCTGAAGGTCTTCTTCAAAAAATGAAAACTGAAAAAGTTCATCAAGGTTATAGAACAGTATCAATCACTGGAGTCGCCGGTCCGAAAGGTGGATCAGCGGATAAGCCAGTTGGCACTGTGTTTATATCTAGTAGTGGTTCAGGCATTGCAACTCAAGTATTTCAACACGAATTCGCGAACGCTAACAGACAACAGATTCAGTACTCAGCTGCATTGGCAGCCCTGAAACATTTGTCGGACAGTTTAGGCTAATAGATTAAGAATTTTAAAAAAAGTTTAGAAATTAAATGCAATACTAATGCAACACTAAGGAGAAACCCAATGGCTACACAAAATACAACAATGAATCACGATCCTAAAGCTCAAGCTGAAAAATTAAAAGCTTTAGAATTAGCTGTATCAACAATTGAAAAACAATTCGGTAAAGGTTCAATCATGCGCCTTGGAACGGGTGACAGTCTTGGTAAAGATATTGAAATCGTACCAACGGGTTCGTTATCTTTAGATATCGCATTAGGCATTGGTGGATACCCTAAAGGTCGTATCATTGAAATATTCGGCCCAGAATCTTCTGGTAAAACAACTTTAGCCTTATCAGCTATCGCACAAGCTCAGAAAAAAGGTGGCGTTGTTGCATTTGTTGATGCGGAACATGCTTTGGATGTAAACTATGCTCGTAAATTAGGTGTTAATATTGAAGATCTTTTAATTTCTCAACCAGACACAGGTGAACAAGCTTTAGAAATTACAGAAACACTTGTTCGTTCAGGCGCTATCGACGTACTCATTATCGATTCAGTAGCAGCGTTAGTTCCGCGCGCAGAAATCGAAGGCGACATGGGTGATTCACACATGGGTTTACAAGCCCGTTTAATGTCGCAGGCATTACGTAAATTAACAGCGGCAATTAGCCGGTCTAAAACACTTGTTATTTTCATCAATCAAATTCGTATGAAAATTGGTGTGATGTTCGGTAACCCTGAAACAACAACTGGTGGTAACGCACTTAAGTTTTATTCTTCAGTTCGTTTAGATGTACGTCGTATCGGCGCTATTAAAGATGGCGAAGAAGTAACTGGAAACAGAACTGCTGTTAAAGTTGTTAAAAATAAAATGGCTCCACCGTTCACTAAAGTTGAATTCGACTTAATGTACGGAGAAGGTATTTCTGCTG
>JANOOI010000139.1:0-2646 GCA_031421235.1 Bdellovibrio sp. | reverse complement strand
TTCAAAAAAATCCTGAACAAAGAGATGTTATTCTTATTTATGGCTCTGATCATTCTTACAGCTTTAAAACTCATTCGGATAAGTTTCCATCAAAATGCATTGTAGTTCCGAATGAATTTCAATCAGCGATAACTTCGCCTTATAACCAATATCAATAGGATCAGGAAATGATGCGATATTTTCTGGCTTTTTTACCATTAGTCTGGATACCAATATTGCTTGCTGAGCCTTCATTTTTTTTAAAACGAGGGCGAGCAAACGAAACAACCTTGTACTCGTATTATTGCAATTATTCCTCTGAATTTGTTTTGGTAGTAATTATTTTGGGATTTATTTTTTCACTCTTTTAGATTTATAAAATGAAAAACAAAGTGAAATATTTATTTTTATTGATAATTCTTCTGTCAGTTCCCGTACAGTACACTTTATATGTTGCGGCACACGTTCAGGTCTTTGGCAAATAAGCCCTTGGTTAAATTCGAAATAGATTATCCAAGGTCTGCTTTTAGAAAGCAGGCCTTTTTTATTGTAAATTAAAGCGAACAATTCCGTCCAAGCTTCAAAATACTTAAAATTCATTCCAAAAATAAAATTACCTCTCAAATCCAAATTAATTAACTTTAAAGGCTAAAACGGGGAATTGACGGGAAAAAGCTAACCGCCCGCCGTATTATGAGGGGTACTTTTTTTTGGAACTTGAAATATCGCCTTACCGAAATAAATTCTGTAATCTTTACAAACTCAATTTTTGTTTTTGATTTCGCTCAAAATCAGATTTACTCATTACACAAAGCAGTCGTGTATCAAAAATTTGAAAAACACGATTTCAGACACAAGATAATCAATCAAGAGCCACTATTAAGCCCATACGTTCGTTTTAAGTTTTTTACTTAGAGCTTCCGGGGTTTATTTATTTTTAGCCACTACAAATTTAAAGGGGGAACTTCGTCAAAAACACGGTCTGACCGGCGTTCAGATATCTTACATTCAAATAGTCCAAATCAACGATTAGGGTCGCTGGTTCAAACCGCGTAAGCCCATCGTCCTCATTCAATTATTCCTTATAATTAGGAATTTCTTAAGCTTTAAAGCCGCCACCTTTAAATAAAAAAGGCGCTTTTTAAAAGTTTAAGCAGTCACAAAAATGTTTTCTAAATTTTTTAATTAAAAAACCATAAAGGAGTTTTAATGCGTCAACTGCATTCGAAATCGCGTTATTTTGTGAAAAGAAAGTTTAAACGGACTTCAAATCGAAAATTAAGCTTAGGCGATATTTTAATTTTAGATTTTCTATGGACCTGGAAGGTGGCAAGCCACCAAATGCTAAAGCTCATCGGCTATAAGGCAAAGTCTAATTGGTGGGCTTATAAAGCCATTAAACAACTAGAAAGGGAAAAATACATTCAGTGTTTGCCAAGGGGAAAATACCTTGAGCAAGAGCTTTGGACGCTGACTGCCCTTGGTTTTGAGGTGGTGCTAATGGACAGGGACGACATCAGCCATTACCGCTTTAAGCCCCATGCGCCAGCGCACGATTACTTTGCAACCTGCCTTCAGCTAGGTGATCTGTGGATTAATTCTTGGGAGTTCTTGTTTTTCACCGAACAAATGTTGGCATCACTTAAAAAAGGAAATTTTCCTAAAGATTTTGTAAGCGACGATGGTCACGTGCCTGATGGCATCACCATGCTTCGCCAGGGTTTAAAGGAAATCGGAATTGGCTACGAAGTGGATCTGAATCTTAAAGACATCGAACGCTACAAACAAACTTATAGCTACTATCAGAAATTAAATAATGTGGCAGTGGTTTTTTGGCTTGTTCGAAATGACTGGATTGCAGAGCGTATTCAAAAATTGATAGATGAAAATTCTGCCGGCCAAAAAATCGAGATTTCATTTATCAAGCTTGATGATTTCAAAAAAGATTTGTGGGGCGCAAAAGTTTATCGCGGAAAATTTGCTGGTGTGACCATTCGCAAAATCCATGAAAACCTTATGCAAAGCCTAGGCAAACCGGGTGCAGAGCTTCGCCAAAAAACAGGTGTTGATGTTTTCTTCTCGAAGTTCAAAAGCCCACAAAAATCAATAGTTTCGGAGAAAGTAGATGCCGATGAAAATCTTTAACACCCTACGGGTTAAGGGATATGAGGTATTTATTTGTATACGTGTATTTAAAATCTTTATGAAAGGAATTTACTTATGAGTCAAAATAATAATAACACAAATGTGTTTGCTGGTGGAATCATCCTGATTGTAGTCGTGATTGGTTTTCTATTAAAGGCCATAGAAAAAATAATGATCCAGATAAGTCTAACCGCTGATGCAGTTGGGATGGCGGCGCAGTCCTTTTTAATGATGGCATTGAAAATCGCTTTGGTCCTGGGACTTACTGCGATCGGCTTTGCCTGCATTTACGCTGCGATCTATTTTAGCTACAGGTATTATAAAATGGTGAAGCGCGCGACCGACCTTCAAGCTGAGGTTGATCGAAGGCTGACAGATTTTTCAGATCAGGTGAATTCAATCATTAAAGATTTTCGTAATGACACCAAGTCTGATTTAAATCAAATGAGCCGAAAACTCAGCGAAGCTTTGGATAAACCCAAAATAGCGCCCGAGATATCGCCAGAAACGGCCACAGTCGCG
>JANOOI010000138.1:0-15741 GCA_031421235.1 Bdellovibrio sp. | reverse complement strand
ACTAAAGATATGGCTTTAAGTGCACTGGAAATTGGTAGATAATATAAGTAGTTAGTGGCTATAGCACTGATCACTAAAACGAGGAGTTCGACCATGGATGGTTTAACAATATCAAATGCAAATAAGTTTATTGAAACTGGTGGCACAAGATCATCAAAAGTTGATGATCTGTCGATTGCTCATACGCAAAAATCACAAGAAACAGGTAAAACATTTGCTGATACGCTGACTGAAGCCATCGGTCAGGTCAATGAATTGCAAAAAACTTCCGATGTTAAAATCCAAGAATTAGCGACTGGTCGAACTGACGATGTTGCTAGTGTAATGATTGCTTCTGAAAAAGCAGACATCGCGTTAAGAACAATGGTTCAAGTTAGAAATAAAATAATTGATGCTTACCAAGAAATTATGAGAATGCAGGTGTAATGTGGGAAAACTATTTGGTGGCCTTGTTGTACAGTTTAATGAATTTTATAAATCACTGGGGCCGACCAAAAGAGTCGCTTTTATTACATCAAGCCTTATTGTTGTGATGGCATTAGGTCTTGTTTCATTTATGGCCTCAGGTAAAGACTATTCGGTTCTTTTAACAAATATTCCAGCTGAACAAATTCCAATTATCATTGGTAAATTAAATGCAAAAAATATTCCCTACGAACTAAAAGACGACAGTAAAACAATAATGGTACCAAAAGAATATTTACATGCGACACAAATGCAATTAATGGCCGAAGTTGGTAACAACAACATGGGTTCGATTGGATTAGAACTTTTTGAAAAAGAAAGTTTCGGTGTAAATTCTTTTTCTCAGAAAATTAATTATCAGCGTGCTTTGCAAGGTGAATTGATGAGAGCCATTAATACGTTGACTGCTGTTAAGCAATCAAAAGTTATTCTAGCTTTACCTCAGAAAAAAACGATCATGGAAGAGTCGACTCCTCCAACTGCCTCAGTCGTGGTCGCTTTACATTCTGGCAAACAACTTTCTACGGATCAAGTTCGGGGTATTCGCTTTTTAATTGCTAATGCTGTAGAAGGATTAGATCCAGATAAAGTTACGGTTCTTGATGAGCATGGAAAAATGCTTTCAAAAAAATCTGATGGTGCGTTAGGTGCATCAAGTGAAATTATGGAACTTAAGTCTCAAGTTGAAAAAGATCTTGAAGAACGTGTTGATTCTATCCTAACTAAAGTTGTTGGTGCCGGTCGAATCGTCACACGTGTTGATGCAACAATTAATAATAAAGTCATTACATCGGTTGAAGAAAGTGTTGATCCAGATAAATCAGCAACCCGCAGTATTACAACAAATGAAGAATCATTAGATGGTTCAAGAACAAATCCTTCTGGCGTTCCTGGGTCTCGTTCAAATATTCCTGGTTCAGAAGATAACCAAGGTCAAGTTGGGTTCAGGCAAGATGTTAAAAAAGAAACTAAAACGATTAACTATGAAGTTCCTAAAACAATTCGTAACATTCGTGAAGCAGCAGGCGGAATAGAAAAAATTAGTGTAGCTGTTTTAGTTGACGGTCTAATAACAACAGAAAAAGGCGCAGACGGCAAAGAAGTTTCTAAGTGGGTGCCACGCTCGCCAGAAGAAATCGTTAAATATGAATCACTTGTTAAAAGTGCAATTGGATTTATCGCTGCACGCGGTGATAGTGTAAGAATTGAATCTATCCAGTTTAAGCCAGAGGATTTCAATGACAGTGAAACTTTATTAACAAATTTAGAAAAGAAAAAATTAGTTCAATCATTATTTAAGTGGGGATTATTAGGCTTTGCATTAATGCTTTTCTTCTTCTTAGTCATTCGTCCATTCATGCAGTGGGTGACTGATTCTTTCACGGATTCAGTTGAAGACATGTTACCAAAAACGATTGAAGAACTTGAAGAATTACAAGCTGTTGATAATACATTGCCAGGTTTAAATAATGTGATTCCAATGTTGCAAGATTCGATCGATCCTGAAAAAGCTGAAAGCGAACTTCTTAAAGATCGAATTATGAATTTATTAAACAAAGACGAAGAAAAAGCATCAAGTGCAATTAATATTTGGGTCTCTCGAAAGGAGTAATCTATGAAACCAACTAGATATGAAAATTTAGATTACGACGGATTACGTGGAATTGACAAAGCAGCTATTCTTGTTAATTATTTAGGAAAAGAAGCTATTAGTATTCTTTTCAAAAAAATGGATGATGCTGATATCAGAAGATTAATCCACTTAATGAGTAAATTTAAAATTGTGCCGGTAAGTATTACTAAACGTGTTTTAGAAGAATTTTATGAAACTGTCAGTGAATCTGATGATTTCATTTTTTCTGAAAAAACATCAAGTAAAGACGCTATTGTTGAAGCTTTAGGTGAAGAGCGAGCCCGTGGTATTTTAGGTGGTTTAAATATTGGGGCATCAGGTGGTCGTACATTAGAGTCATTAGAAATGGTTGATGCAAAATCACTTTCAACATTTTTAGTGAATGAGCATCCACAAACTGTAGCTGTTATTTTAGCCCATTTAGAGCCAGAGAAAAAAGGTGATGTTTTAAGACGTCTCCCTGAAGGCCTGCAGGCTGAAGTTGTTCTTAGGATGGCACATTTAGATAATGTTGATCCGGAATTAATCAGTGAAATAGACCGAGTTCTTAAAAATCAATTAGCTAGCTCAGCAACAGTTGAACAGTCTTCATTAGGCGGGGTTCACCCAGTCGCTGAAATGCTAAATGTGATGGATAAAAATTCTGAACAATCAATTATGTCTAAATTAGAAGAAAAAGATCCATTATTAGCTGAAGAAATTCGTAAATTAATGTTTGTGTTTGAAGATATCGCTAAAATTGATGATCGCGGTATTCAATTGCTTCTTAAAGAAGTTGCTAATGATAAATTATTATTGGCACTTAAAACTGCAAATGATGACATCAAAGCTAAAATCTTTAAAAATATTTCGGCTCGTGCCGCTGAAATGCTACGAGAAGATTTATCAAATATGGGACCAGCAAGGTTATCAGATGTCGAAGGTGCGCAGCAAGAAATTGTTAACGTAGCCCGCAGACTAGAGGGTGAAGGCAAAGTGATTATAGCAAGAGGCGGATCTGAAGATGCGATGGTCTAATTTGATCAAAACAAATGATCGATCGTCTGAAAAGCAGACAACTGTTTTGGAATATTTGCCAAAACAGTTCGTGGCGCATACGCCAGAAGCGGCGTTAGATTATTTGAATCGAAAAAAACAAGGTGCAGATTTTGTTCTGAGTGATGTTCTACGAGAAGTCACAGGTGTTGAACAAATCGAAAAGCAAGCAGAAGAGCGTTTGATCGAAAGTAAAGCCTTAGAACTTGTCGCAAAAATTCAGAAGCAAGCTTTTGATGAAGGCTACACATTAGGAAAAGACGAAGGATACCAAGCTGCGTTCGAAAAAAGAACGAATGAAATCAATCGTGGCCTTGAAGATTTAAGCCAAGTTGCCGGTCAAATTCATAACTTGAAGCCAGAACTTGTGTTGCAAAATGAGTCTCATTTTTTAAAACTTATATACCAAATTGCAGAAAAAGTTATTTATTCTGAAATCGAAAAAAATCCAGAAATGATTATTGAAATTATCAAAAAATCTGTGCTTACAGCACAAACAGAAGAAAGCGTAACTGTAGTTGTTGCGCAAGATACTATTGAATTTTTAGAAAAATATAAAACGGATCATCCAGATCAATATGAATTTTTTAATAAAATAAAATTTGTGGGTTCTGTTAATGTTAAGCAAGGCGGTTGCATTGTTGAAACTAATTACGGGGCCATCGATGCACAAATTGAACAACGACTTGGTCAAGTTTGGTCATCTTTAAGTGCTGTGTTGCCAAAAGCTAAATCAACAATTGTCTAAAGGATCTGCTGATGGAACTGAGCTTAAATAAATACTCTGAAGCCATTCAAGGTTCTCACTTAACAAAAGACAGTGGCAAAGTCACTGAAGTCACAGGTTTATTGATTAAAGGTTATTTGCCTGGGGCTTCTGTTGGTAGTATTTGTGCTATTGAAACAGTTTATTCAGCAAAACCTCTTTTAGCTGAAGTTGTTGGTTTTAAAGATCAACAAGTTCTAATGATGGCTCTTCATGAAATGCGAGGCGTTTCTCTAGGATGTCGAATCACTTTATCAAGATCTATTGCGACTGTTAAAGTCAGCGATAGTTTACTAGGACGTGTCGTTGATGGGCTTGGATTACCAATTGATGACAAGGAAGCACCAGAAACTTTTAAAGAAGTTCCACTTTATGCAGAAGTTGTTAATCCGTTACATCGCGTGCCAATCAGACAATCATTAGATGTTGGAGTCAGAGCCATCAATGCGACGTTAACAGCTGGGCGCGGTCAGCGTATTGCTATCATGGCTGGATCGGGTGTAGGAAAATCAGTTTTAATGGGTATGATGGCACAGCAAACCGAAGCCGATGTTAATGTCATTGCCCTGATTGGCGAGCGCGGTCGTGAAGTTCGAGAATTTATTGAAAATGAATTAGGCCCAGAGGGTATGAAAAAAACAGTCGTTGTTTGTGTGACCAGTGATCAAAGCCCACTTTTAAGAATGCGTGGGGCTTACGTTGCGACTGCCATTGCAGAATATTTTGCTAAAAATAAAAAAAATGTATTATTAGTCATGGATTCAGTGACCCGATTTGCAATGGCTTTACGAGAAATCGGATTATCCATCGGTGAGCCTCCAACTTCGCGGGGTTATACACCAAGTGTGTTTTCAACTTTGCCGAAACTTCTGGAGCGCGCTGGAAATTTTGATTCCGGTGGATCGATCACTGGATTTTACACAACACTTGTTGAAGGTGACGATATGAATGATCCTATCGGGGATAGTGTGCGTTCCATTGTTGATGGACATATTGTTTTGTCTCGTGATTTAGCCCAGCGGGGTCATTATCCAGCGATTGATATTCTGCAAAGTGCAAGTCGCGTTATGAAAGCTGTGACAACGCCAGATCATATGAAAATGGCTCTTAAAATTCGTGAAATGCTTGCTGTTTATAAGGAAGCTGAAGATCTCATTAATATCGGAGCTTACAAAACAGGTGCTAATCCTAAAATTGATAAAGCCATTAAGCATATTGATCAGATCAATGATTTTTTGAAACAAAGCACAAGCGATCAAACCAATATGAATCAATGTTTGCGACTTATGCAGCAAATTACCGTGGGTAGTTAGCTATGGGATTCAAGTTTTCACTTGAAAAAGTACTGACTCAAAGAAAAATAAAAATGGATCTAGCTAAAAAAGATTATCTAGAATCTCAAGATTTTTTTGTTGAGGAACAAAAGGTTTTAGTTCATTTAAACACACAAAAAGAAGATGCCATTAAACGACGGGGTCAAATTATTCAATCCCAGTCTAACTGGCATGCTGATGTGGAAAGCATAAACCAATTCTTATCTGGGCAAGACTTAAGAATAGCACAACAAAACGAACGTCTAACAAAAATTGAAAAAGTGGTCGAGTCAAGACGTGAAATTTTGAAAGAATGCCTAATTGAGGTTAAGATAGTAGAGAAGCTTAGAGCGAACAAAAAAGCTGAATATTTACAAGAAGTAGATAGAAAAGAAAGAAAAGAATTGGATGAAATTTCATCGATTCGGTTTGTTAGGACGACAAAAAATGAATAAAGGTTACGATCAGTATTTTAAACAGGTTAAGAAAAATTCGAATACTTCGTCGCAAAAACCTTTGCAGCGTCCGTCGACTTTTAAAAATAAATCAAATCATCCGAAAGCGAGCAAGGCAAAAAGAAGTTTTCCAATGATTCAATTTATTGTATTTCTTTTTTGCGGTTGCGGTTTATTTTTAGCCATTGAAAACTATGACCAACTTGAAGCTGCTCTTGATAAAGTCGAAATTAGTTTAGGCACAGCTTATGCAGCTGAAGGCATTAAAACTGAACTGACAGCAACTGTTTCAACTGTTGCTGTCAGTGAAACAATCAAACCTGTTGTTGCAACAATCGATGAAAATGATTATCTGTTTCAGTTAAATGAAAGAAAAAAATCTTTAGATAGTCGGGAAGAAGAACTAAATAAAAAATCAGCAGAAATTGATAAACAAAAAGTCGAATTAGAAAAAAAATTAAAGGACTTAGAAGACAGCCGTCAAAAAATTTCAGCATTACTGCAAGATCGGATTAAAGCTGACAGCTCTAAAGTTGATACACTTGTGCAAGTTTATTCTAATATGAAACCACAACAGGCTGCTAAAATATTTGAAACAATGGATGAAGATTTAGTCATTGAAATTTTAAGTCGTATGAAAAAGAAAAATGCAGCAGACATATTAAATCTGGTTAAAACAGACAAGGCCCAAGTTTTAGCAGAAAAATACACGGGCTATAGATTGCCCGCAAGTGCAACTAATCAAAATAATGAATCAGATTCACAAAATTTAGAGACTCCTTCTGCAAATCAAGGCAGCGAGTCTAATGGAAGTAAACAATAACCAAGGAGGACAGTGCTTGAAAAATTAATTGGTGTCAGCCCCCCGCAAACGGGTCCAATTGCAGATATTGCAATTACACCAAAGACTTCTCAAAAACTTGATGATCATTTTGAAAAGGAACTAAAAAACAAAATAGATCTTCAGGATAAAAGAGAAAGTAAAAAAGAGGTTCTAACTAAATCATCTGGGGGAATTAAAAAGAAGATGGTTAAGACTGACGAGGAGTCAGAAAAAGAATCCAAAAGAAAAGAAAAGGCCGAACAAGCCGTATTAGATGCACCAGTAGTTTTAAATTTTATGGTCTCACCCGAGAATGAAATTAAAACTTCAGATCTAGAACAAGATCTGACAAAGACTGAAAATCAAAATACGATTCCAAGCCTGACTACAGATCAGCTAGCAGCTGACAGTTATACAGCGAATCAGCTACCAGCTGAGGATATTGCTTTATCAACGACACCAGAAATCATGGATGATGCCACTGACGTTGTTGATCCAGCGACTACAGCTGTAATGCCAGAACAAACTGTTCAGCCTGAGCAGCAACTACAACCTGAACTAGAAATGCAACCAGTCATGATGACTGAAGTATCTCAAGTCAGTGTTGAAGAGCAGACTCAGGATGTTGCAGCAAAGCCTGAATTTGAATCGAAAGTTTTTGAAGCGTTAAGCAAAGAACAGCCGATTCAAAGTCTAAAGCCAGAGGCAGCAGCGATGACGACAATAACTACGGTAGCAGATCAGCAATCAGCAGAGCAGTCTTTTGATCAGTCAACAGGTCAGCAGCAAAGCAGTTCTGATTCGCAAACATCAAATGAGCCCATGAAAGCCATAGAGCCTCAAGCTGATTTAGCTAGCCAGGTTTCAGCGCTTCATGTCGGTCAAAATAATTCATTTGCGAATACGATGCGATCGACTAACGCTGCAGCGACACCAAATTTAGATTCAGCAAATGCAGACACACAAAACAGTGTGGATGAAGTGATGAATCAAGCAAAGTATTTGGTCACTAAGGGCGGCGGAGAAATGACTGTGAAAATGTCACCAGAAGGCATGGGGGAAGTTCACCTCAAAGTGATTTTACAAGAAGGTAAAATTAACATTGAAATGAACACTCAGGATAAATCAGTTAAGAAATTAATTGAAGAAAGCCTTTCTGACCTAAAGTCCAGTCTAGCTTCGCAGCAAATGAAACTAGATCATGTTAAGATTAATAATGTTGTAGCAACAGGAACTGAAAACAATACGCAGATGAATTCGAATCAGAATCAATCATTTTCGAATCAACAAGGCCAAGGTTTTCAAAACTTATTTAATCAATCGGAATCACATATGGGACAGCAACAGCGCCAAGCCCATAGTGCCACACGAGAATTAAATAATACGGCTGTTAAGACACAGATTAAACCGCAGTTTAATGCCTCAGCTTACAGTGTTGCAAATAAAGGGCAAAGCATTAACATGGTAGCGTAGCTACCCAATAAAACAGGTAGCGTAGCTACCCAATGAAACAGGTAGCATAAAAATGATGAACACAGAACAAAGGAGTCAACAATGTCAACAATGACCGTTAAACAAGGCGTGAAAACTTGGAAAGATCAGAATCAAATTGAACCTGATATGAAATCACAAGTTGTTGATCGTAATTTGACAGCAGAGCAGAAAACTATGCTGGGCGAAGAAGATATTGGAAGTGTTCTTAACAAAGTCGCTGATCCAAATTATGTCGACAATTCGAAAAAAGTTCGTGGTGTCGGTACAAATAAAATGGATAAAGATGCATTCTTTAAATTAATGATGGCACAGATGAAAAATCAAGATCCATCAAATCCTTTAAAGAATCATGAAATGGCTGCGCAATTGGCGCAATTTTCGACGTTAGAGCAAATGTCTAATATGAATACGACACTGACTGAAATTAAAGGCGGAAGTAAACCCATTGAACAGTTTCAAGCTTTAAACTTAATTGGCAAACAGATTGCCGGTGATAGTGCTAAAGTCAGCCGTTCAGAAATTGACACTGACCATGATTTTAAATTCACGCTTCCACAGGATGCAAAAACTGTGGATATAAAAGTTGTGAATGCAAAAAATGAACCTATTCGTGAATTTAAATTTTCGCAGTTAAAAACTGGTGAAAATAAAATTTCATGGAATGGGGAAAATGATCGTGGACAAAAAGCAGTAGCCGGAGAATATCGTTTTCAAGTAGCAGCACTGGGTGGTGGCGGGCAAAAATTAAACGTGAAAACAGATTTCACGGGCGTGGTTAGCGGAATGAGTTTTTCACCAGAAGGCCCAGTCCTGCAGGTCGGTAAACACAGCGTACGTCTTAAGGACATTCGTCAGTTTTCAGACCCAAGTCTTATGAGTAACGACCAGAAAGTAAATGATGTTACTCAACTTGACTTGAAAAAGAACGAGCCCATGAAGCAAACTGTTAGTAAGGAAGAAACGAAAACTCCAGAGCAGATGAGAGCAATGTCTCAAGATGCAGGGGATTTATTCAATCAAGTCGGAATGTCAAACGAGTTGAAAGATAAAATCCAAAATGGGTCGTAGTCATGAGTAACGTTACGGATAGGATGAAGCTAGCGAATAATTTATCGCGAATTGATAATCTGATTCCAAAAGCACCAACTGATGTAAAGAAACCTTTACAGTCAGATGAAGCTGGTGGTTCTTTCAAGGAAACTTTTGAAAACTTAATATCAAGTACTGCAAATACTGAGACAAAGGTAGTTGCACCGGAAATGAAAGTGCTTGATAAGAATTTTTTAAAGTTTTCGAATCATGCGATTGAGCGTATGCAATCAAGAGGGATTAGTTTTAATCCGGATCGATTGGAGCGCCTAGAAGATGCTGTTAGAAAAGCCGCGGCTAAAGGATCGAAAGACACTTTAGTTTTGATGGACGACTCAGCAGCGATCATCAGCGTGAAGAATAATACTGTTGTGACAGTGATGGATAAAAACAATTTGAAAGACAATGTTTTTACCAACATCGACAGTACAATTGTGATTTAGATTTTAAGGGCTGGTCCTCGTAGAGGGGGCCCTTCGTTAAACAAACAAACTTGTTCGACTAACAAGTTTTATAACAGGAGGTTATCATGGGAGTTCTATCTTCAATGTGGACTGGTATTACCGGTCTTCAAGCACAAGGCGAAGCACTAGGCGTCGTCGCAGACAACATCGCAAATGCAAACACAACAGGTTTCAAAGCATCAAGAGCCGAATTTGGTGACGTTATGTCACGAAGTTTAAAAGGTATCGATGGTGGTAATCAAATCGGTCGTGGTGTTCGTATCAACGCGGTTAATTCGATTATGTCACAAGGTAATTTAGATAACACAGATCGCGCGACAGATATCGCGATTAACGGCGATGGATTTTTCCAAGTCAAAGGCACTGAAGGAACAGCGTACACACGTGATGGTTCTTTTAGATTTGATAAAGACGGTTTACTGGTGAACAACGCTGGTCAACGCGTACAAGGTTATCAAGCTGATGAAAAAGGAAAAATAGAAAATAAGATTAATGATATTCAATTTCCAAGAGCCTTAGTTAATGCATCAGGAACTAAAGAAATTAAATTAGATCTAAATTTAGATTCAAGAAACGAAGCTAATTCAAAAAAGTTTGATCCAAAAGATCCTTATAAAACGTCTCACTATTCGACTGCTGTTGAAATGTTCGATTCTCAGGGTAATAAACATTTATTAAATGTGTTTTTTACTAAAGGTGAAGACAGAACATGGTCATACCGTGGTTTAGTCGATGGTAAAGAAGTCGAAGGAACACCAGACGGTCAAGAATTATCTCAGGTTGTTGCTGGTCAACTAAAATTTACTGAAGACGGAAAGTTACAATCACAAGAAGTGACTGAATCGGCTTTCAACTTCAAAGGCGGAGCTAAACAAGATCAACAGATCAAATTTAACTTCGGTGATGATTTAGCAAGTGGCGGTAAAGGAATCGACGGATCTAAACAGTTCGGTAAAGATTCAGATGTTATTTCATGGTCACAAGATGGTTATGCAGCCGGTACAGTCACTGGTTTATCATTTAATGATGAAGGTGTATTAACAGCTTCGTATTCAAATGGCCAAGTCATGGATTTAGCACAAATTATTTTAGCAAAGTTTGAAAATTCCGAGGCTTTACATAAAGTCGGTGGAAATCTATTTAAACAATCACGTGATTCTGGTGATCCATCAGTGGGTGCACCAAGATTATCAGGTCGTGGTTCAGTTATGGCTAAATCTTTAGAAAGATCAACAGTGGATTTAGCATCTGAATTCGTGAATATGATTACAAATCAACGTGGTTTCCAAGCAAATGCGAAGACAATCACAACATCAGATGAATTACTGAACGAAGTGATTCAATTGAAAAGATAATAGTTTAACGTAAAAAACCCAGATAACTGTTAAGAGAATTAAAAAGATAAGTCACAAGGTAACGGGTAGTTAGTCGCGCCCGCTACTTTGTTTTTTCTTTAGACTATGGTAAGATATATAAATGAGATATTTGTTCATCATTACACTCATTTTAAGCTCATGTAATCAGAAAGGATTCTCTCCTTCTGAAACAACTATCCCGCCAACATATTTATTTGGCCCTGATCTTATCGATGACTTAAAAGCTGGTATCGATTTCACGGGTAATTTCAATGGCACATCAAATTTCTATCAAACAAACATAAACCTAGCAGCTGCTAATTTTTTTTCGGTCACAGCCTGGATTCAACCGAATTCGACAAATCAAGTTAGACATATTTTTTGGCAAGGACTTGCAACAGGTAATGGTTTTGGCAACAGTATCGCAACACCTGAACAAGAAATGAGTTTAACAATTGGCAATGTTTGTGATCTCACACAACCTGGTCCGTGCCCAGCAGCACAAACAGCGAATGTTACACCTAATGTGATTTCATTTCATATGGGTGATACACAAGCCGGTGAAAACCCAGGTGTCTTAAATATATCAGTGCCGTTTATAGAAACAAGCAGGCCCACCATGATCACAGTTGTGGTCGAAGATCTTTCATCAAGTCCGCGGGCGACAATGTATGTGAACGGTCAACGTGTCGGATCTGATACGGGAACACTAGCACGACTGCAACGTAACAACTGGAATACAAATTTACGCCTTGCAGGACCTGGGGCATCAAGTAGGTTTCTGGACGGGCGACTTTTTCAAATATTAACTCACTTAAGAATCCTTACAGAAAAAGATGTTAAAAGTTTATGTTGGTACAAAAAAGCTGAATTTGATACGGCCTGTGTGAAATGATGAGACTACTTCTAGCATTGATCGCAATATTTTTTGTTCATATTACAGAAGCCAAATCTTCAGGAAATAAAAAATTCAGTATTACTGGAACTTACGCCACATTGGGTAATGAAGAATTCGTCAAAAAACGAAGTCTTCATGGTGTTGCATTAGGTTTTGAATATTTCAAGGGTATGAAATATCTGGATATAGGTCTTCACACAGAATTAGTTTATTTAAGCCAAGCTGAAGACGCTGAAAAATACAATCAACAAAATTTATCAGGCACGGGGTTATTTTTAGGTCCCGCGCTTAATTTTAAAAATAAATATTTTGGTGTGGGATTATTTTATTCTGTTGTCGATGTGTATTTACTAAGCCAGAAATCAATCGCTGATGAGACTGTGACTTATTCTTCCAGTCAGAAGATTTGCGTGAACTTAAATCGTAATATTTATAAATCAGGTTTTATCAAAGCTGAATACTGCAATCTAGAATTCAAGAAAAGTATTCCTGACCCTATCGGGGGTGATGAGATTAGATTGGGGATCGGGTTTAGAAAGTAGTTAGCGTTGAATGTCTTTTGGGCCGTAGTAATAACCAACACCTTTAGGTAACTTAAGCTTAGAGGCATTAGTTAAACTACTTAAGCGTAGATCTCCATTCACTGTATCTGGTAATTTAAGTTCAGTGGCATTGATTAAACCTCTTAAATCTAAATACCCATTCACTGTATCTGGTAATTTAAGTCCAGAGGCTTTGATTAGACCACTTAAATCTAAACCTCCATTCACTGTGTGCGGTAATTTAAGTTCAGAAGCATTAGTTAAACCTCTTAAAGATAAAGCTCCATTCACTGGATCTGGTAATTTAAGTCCAGAGGCGTTGATTAGACCACTTAAATCTAAATCTCCATTCATTGTATCTGGTAATTTAAGTTCAGAGGCATTAGTTAAACCTCTTAAATATAAAGCTCCATTCACTGTGTGTGGTAATCTAAGCCCTGAGGCATTATTTAGGCCCATTAAATCTAAATATCCATTCAGTATTTCTGGTAATTTAAGTTCAGAGGCATTTGTTAAACTATTTAAATTTAAATTCCCGAAATGTATTTTAGATCTTCCAAGACCAAATTCTTCAGTAGTAGTTGTGATTTCATCACGGTTATATTTATTATCATAAACGAACATGATATCAGACTTTAAATCACGTTCAGATTTTATTTTCTCGATACGTGGATCTTTGCGGTAGCCAAATCCATTGATTTTTATATTCATTTCATATAAAAAAAGTATTTCTTCTTTTGTTAATTGAATTTTTGAATTATGTTTTAGTTCAATCTGAGTTAGCAATTTCATGTCGTGATCTTGTTTTTTAAATTTGTCGCCTTTAGATCCGAACTCTTTCATTTTTGAAGTAACTATTGTGCTTTGATTTATTTGTGGATCTAAATTTTGGCTATCTGCCACACCACGAACTTCAGCGATGTTATCGCCTTCCATGCGAATGGCTACACGTGGTAATGTGGCGTTACCATTTTCATCAAGACTATAATACACATGAAAATCACCTTGGCTTAATTGCGACTGTGCTGTTGATTCACCAGCAGTGCACCAACCTGTATTTCGACCTTCAAGTGATTTAATCAGTGGGATATGATTTGAACCCCAAGGGTATACAACCCACTGACCTAGATTTGTTTTAAAGGCTCCTTCTTTTCCGACACCTAACTTAAATAAAACATGACCATATAATTTTCCGAAATTTAATCCTGATAGCAGTTGGACTAATTCAGGATCATTAATTTCTTCTAAAGATTTTTTATTTGTGTATTTCAAAACTGAATCGACAACTAGGCCTAAAGCTTCACGATTCAATTCAGCAAAAGGGGCTACTGTTGATTTATCGCGGTTTCCGAATTGTCCATTTGTTGCGTTATATT
The DNA here is from genome assembly GCA_031421235.1 of Bdellovibrio sp. Lineage (GTDB taxonomy): Bacteria > Bdellovibrionota > Bdellovibrionia > Bdellovibrionales > Bdellovibrionaceae > Pseudobdellovibrio. The sequence goes on along the minus strand of JANOOI010000138.1, from coordinate 2,033 downwards.
TAGATAACTTAGTCATACCACTGAACATCCAGTATTTCACCCACATAGGATACATGTTGGTGTCTTTAGAAACTAAGTATTCTGTCCATGATTCTAATGACTTTTTTTGGTCTGTAATAATAACAGTATCAGCAAGTTGATTTTTCTGATCGTTTGTTAAAGTAATTTCACCATGCCCACGCTCTTTAGCAATTTTCACTTGAAGAGCATAATAACTTTCAGGGACATCATTTTCTTTAATCACAAGCTGATTATTTAAAATTGCTTTAACTTTATCTAATGTTCTAGGGCTTGATTCAGCTTTGGTAGAAATCTTTGTTAAGTAATTCAACCACTGATTTAATTTATCGTTTGGTTTTGTTAATGTGACTCCAGTTGTTTGTTTATGTTTAGTCACTACTTTTTGAACGAGTTTACTCATGTGCAACTGCTGGTCTTTTTCATGAAGAACTTGCGCACCAGATTTAATTTGTGATGTGCTTGTTTGAAATAGGTTTTCACATTTTGACTGACCATATGTCTCAGATTGAAACACAAATATTAACAGGATCAAAATTTGTTTTACAGCCATCAAGTAGTTCATGCTTAAACCTCATATAGAGATGCTTATGCATCCTATATTTATTAAAGCAGAAACAGTGCCAGATTTAGGTTTAAAACATCGACTTCATCAGCGCTAAATAAACCAATGCAAAGCTCAGCATCAGCACTAATTCGAAAGTAAACGCGATTTTAAGAAAGCTTGATTTGGTTCGTGAAGACCAAACGACGTAATACAAACTTGGTATTAATATTAAAGCGCTTGATCCAAATATTTTTCCTAAATGAATTATGCCGTTTAGGCCGTAGTACCAAGCGTATTGTTTTAATAACAGCATATAGACTATAAAATAGAATACGGATAAACTTTTAGTGAAAAATTCGAAAGTGTGTTTGAAAAACCAGGGCCACTGATTAATGGTTGGAATATCCTTAGCTAATTCAGGCTCAACATAAATAAAATTTTGTGCTCTTTTTAAAGTTTTTGCATCTGTGTCTTCTAGAACATAAACATTTTTAGACATCATTCGAACTAAGTTTAAATCCCCTGATGTTTTAAATAAATTTTCAGATCTGTTTTTAAAATCTTTAAATTTGAATTCAGGATGATCAACAAATAAAGACAACCGCCCCATTAAAGTATTAATTTTAATAAAATAGGCGTTATCTTTGCGGATCAGTTCTAAATGGTTTTGCACTCAGATTAGTTAACCATTTCTAATAATTTTTGTGTGTAAAATTCACGGTAGCCTTTGTAGCCATTGATAAAATCGTCAGTTGTGATTTCGTAAGGGTAATCAGGCACAGCTCCGTTATTTTCAACAGGAACACCGTCTGGTCTAAAAAATAAAGACCGTGTCATTGAAACATTAATTTGCGAATAATTTAACGGAGGATTTTGACCAACATGACCACCAGCACCCATCGTGCGTGTACCGATTAGTTTAACACGGCCGTAGCCTTGTAACATCGCTGGGAAAGCGTCTCCGCCAGAACCAGAAAGTTCATCAATCGTCATAACAATTGGTTTTGTGTAAACTGTCATGTTCGGCGCTAACCATTCTTGACCATCGATTGATGTGAAATCAGTCATGCGAATGCCTTTCTGCCATGACGTTTTTAGCAGATCAGAAACTTTCTGAAGTGAATCAAACCATGTTGTTAATGGATCAAACTGCGCAACATAATCTTTGTATTCAAAAAAGTTTTCTTTGTTAGCAACTAATTTGAAATGCATAGGGCGATAAGGTTTGTTCATAAATAAACCAGCTAATTTATTCACTAAATCAACATAGCCCCCACAGTTATGATCTTGATCGATCACTAAACCCACAGTGTTTTTTTCCATGATGCCGATGACTTTTTCATACTGCGATACGTTTTGTGCTATTGCGAATTCTGCATCTTCACCTGTCGGCGAATAATGCGGAATTCTGACGTAGCCCACATTACCCTTAGCAGTCGGGTAATAATAAGACACAAACGGGGTTGTT
>JANOOI010000137.1:0-11969 GCA_031421235.1 Bdellovibrio sp. | reverse complement strand
ACAATTGATAATTTAACCTCAGAAGTTATTTTTTTATCACTTCGCTTAATTATACCAGCATACTCATCAATTACGCATATGCCTTTGCCCAATTTAGGACAGTGGTAAAGACTAGCTTCTATTTTAATTTCCGAGTTGTTCGACTTCAAGTGAACTGGATACAAAAAAACAAACTTATCGGATAGGTCGCCTTGTTCGCTAAGGTTCATTCTTTGTGTTTGCATCCACTCATTATCAATTTTTTCGTACACTGCAATTTTTGATGGAGCTGCTTTATTTAATTTATATGCCTTTGGTAAAATTACGTTTCCATTAAGATGAAGTAATTTACCCATACCAATCGATTCAAGTTTTAGCTTTATTTCTGCAAAGCATTTTATCGAAATTAGGGTGGCCAAAGCTAGTATTAATTTTTTCATTCTATGATTTTAAATTTAAACTTATATTTTTGTCTATATTCTAATTGCTAATAAACATGCACTGCGACTAAAGTTGATTTAGCTTTAATTCAAAACGATCAACTTTTCGTGGAGCATATTTTTGACTATTAAAAGAGTTTTTAAATGGTTTTTTATCAGTCTATTTGCAATAGTCGTTAGCACCTACTTGTTTTTAATCATCGCTTTAAAAATGACAGCGCCAAGTGCAGGCTTTTCTAAAGACGCACAGGATGCTGTTTACGCCGAATCGTTTGAACCTCATAAAATTAAGTTGATTGATCATGGTGCTTTATCGCTTTACGAAAGATTAAGTTTAATCAAGAGCGCTAAAAAATCTTTGGAACTAGAATTTTTTATTTTTAATATCGATAAATCGAGCCGCTTAGTAACCCAAGCTCTTTTAGAAAAAGCCAAAGAAGGTGTGCAGATTCGCTTGCTGGTAGATTTTTCTGCACCCGTTTTTCAACTGCGTCCAGCTTATGCTAAACTCATGTCTGATGCAGGAATTCAGGTTAAATATTACAATACCAGTGCAATGTACAAATTGTTTACCGTTCAGCATCGCAGTCATCGAAAACTTCTCATCGTCGATGGACAAAGTGTTTTGACCGGGGGGCGAAATATTGCTGATGATTATTTTGATCTTTCTGATCATTATAATTTTTTGGATAGCGATGTCTTACTTACAGGCCCGCTAGTTAAAACCATACAATCAAGCTTCAATCTTTATTGGAATTCTGATCTAGTTGCCGAGCCTAAAGCTGTCGAAAAAGAAATTCTTAAATTAGATTTAGACAATGCCATGACCTATTTGACACTTCGTGAAGAAGACATTACGACTTTGGAAAAATTAGAAAAATTAAAATCTCAAAATACTGATCATGAAGAACACACCTGTAATGACACCATTTTTGTCACGGATTTCCCTGGGGCCGGCGAATCCCACCGAAAAATTTATTCGACAATTATTAAACTTATTTCTGAAGCCAAGACTTCAGTTTTAATCGAAAGTCCATACTTTGTTCTACGCCAAGAGGGCTATGATTCTTTCAAAAATATGATCGATCGAAAGCTTAATGTGACTGTATTAACCAATGGCTTATTTTCAACTGACGCCTTCTATGTCATTTCGCCATTATTGCTAAATCTAAATTGGATTGCTGAAATTGGATTAGATTTATACTTATATCAAGGTAAACCATTAAAAACTAATTCTGTCCCCACCAGCGATCAAGAAATACGGTGGGGAATTCATGCTAAGCGCGCTGTTTTAGATGAACAGACTGTTCTCATCGGCACTTATAATATTGATCCAAGATCAGCGAATTTAAATTCAGAGCTAATGATTGTCTGCAAAAATAACCCAGCATTTGCCAAACAGGTCCTGCAATCGATACAAGGCCGCTTAGATCAATCCACATTAATTATTTCAGATAAAAAAGTTCTGGATAAAGATGCTTTGATGAAAAATGCACCGCTCAAACAAAAAATTATGACCTATTTAGCAATACCATTTGCAACATCGTTTGATTTTATTTTGTAAGAATAAATGGTGGCTGCTAGTTTAGTTAAAAAATAAATTTACAGAGCAACTTCGATTTCTGCACCTTCATGAATTTCTTTAACCCAAATTAATTCAGGTCCGAAACCGATGCGGATTTGTTTTCCATCTTTTAATCGATATAACAAAACAGTCAAGGCTCCGCCCTCTTTGCGTTCAGGAAGACCTAATACTTTGATAACGGCATCTTGATCCATGCCTTTTTTTAAAGTCTTTAGGACATCTTTACTGATCGTGGTGCTAGTCAGATTGCTATCTCGATTTTTTTCTGAAGTTCCAAAAGTGATCTCGCCAATATCTATAATTTCACTGGCTGAATTTAGTTGGAGTGTCAGCGTTTGTCGTTTTTCATTTGGTTTTCCAAAATGCGTAATGACAGTCGCTGTAGCGGTCACAGGACCCAAAAGATTTTGTCGGCTAGAACCATAGTACTTAGTGCGAATTTTATATATACCCGGCATAGCTCTGCGAACGATATATTCTTCAGGGCCGTAGCCATTTGTAAAATCACGCGACACTAATCCACCAATGGTCGTATTTGGATGCGAATAATTAGCCTCCTCGCCTGAGGGTTCAATGACATGCAAATCTAAATCGGTGGCGTCTGTATCCCAGGACAAAGTAATGCGAACATCTAAATCCAAAACCTTGCGTAAGCGCTTATCAACAAAGGCGACTTTTCGTATCGAGCCTTTATCTATCCGTTCCATGGCCTTAATAACACGATTTAATTCCATCAAAGCAATAATTTCAACTTCAGCAAACCGAGGCCAATTACCTAAAACAACTTGGTTGAGTAACGTTACAGCTTGAACGCCGTCGTCAATTTTTTTATCGCGGTCTAAACGTTGTGAATAAATCAGTGCTAAGTCCCGGTGGGATTGTGGCTCCTCTGGACGTAATTTTCTGACACGACTAAAAATATCAATGGCATTATCAAGTTCACCGGCTTCTTGCAAACGCCACGCATATTTTCGCAGTAAAGATGGATCATCTAATTTAAGTTCGGCTAAATTCGATAGAACGCGCTCGGCTAACATTCGATTGGTTTTATAAAAATAGTTCGCACAATCAAAATAAAAAGATGGGCTTGTCGCGTAGGTCATTCTTTGCGTAAGATACGTTTTGTATGCCTGCTGTGGATTAGCTTTGATTTCATTTAAATAAGGAGTCGTTGGATTCCATTCTTTAATAATTATAGACGCGGTTTCGTTGCGAGTATCACTTTTGTTAGCGCTCTGAGCTGCGCCAGCACCAAGCTTATTAGAACGAAACGCAGCAGCACTAAGCGCTGAACCTGTGCCAGAATCTGATTCCTGTGAATTCGAATTTGGTGCTACCATGTCACCACTACCTAACATACCCCCCATGCCTCCTTGAGAACTACCCATGCCCAAAGGCCCACCCGAATTCTCAGGTTGCCCAGTTCCATATCCAGATTTATACACAAAGTCTTTTGGGTAATCGTATTTTTTATTCCACCATTCGACACGATTTTTCCACCAAGTTAAAACTGTATCAATTTTATTTTTTTCGTTCAGAAAGGTATTTTGTTGGCGTTGCTTAAGTGTAGCAAAATAACTTTCGCGCCACTGCGGCATTGAATTTGGGGGTTCAATTTCGTAGGTTACATACTGATCCACACGTTCCAATACAATTAAAGAAGTTCCAGGTGTTACTAAATGATATTTTCGGCCTAATTTAATTAACTCGCTTTCATTTTTCTCTGCAAATACAGCAAGCTCCATAGCGCGTGAAGCAGCCCATGTTCTTGCGATTAACTCTCCAGTTTTTGCCCCACCTGTTTTAAGGACTATACTGTTTCTAAGAATTTCTTTTCCATTAAATCCGTAAACTAGCTGAAGAACAGTATCTTTTTTAAATTTTGCGTAAACGCTGGCCCGATCGGTACCCGGTTGAAAACGTGACTGAATATCGGTTACATCGCCCGCGGAGTTTTCGACCCGCAACAATGTAAGTGAGGGATTAACTATTAATTGTGCTCCGGCAGCGGCTGTTTTGGTTGTTAGATCTATGAACAGGCCACCAGTGGCGTCACTTAAAAATCGCAACAAGCTGGTATTTCGCGCCGTAGATGAAGAAATAACATGAACAGGAACAGCATCAAATTTAGAAATTTTTTCTTTTATATTTTCAAAACCATCGGTAAATAAAAGCCAAGGTTCACCGTTGCCTTTTTGAAAATGGACGGCCGACAATTGTGTTCCACCATCGTACGCAAGCTGATCTAAATAATTAAAAAATTCCGGTGCCAGACCATTTTTAACTTGGAAAATTCTAACAGGATCCAAAATATTTCTAAAAACCGTTAATTCAATTGAAGGATTTTTCCATTTTTTAAACAACTCGGTCAAAAATTCGCGATCTTTTTTTACCGAGGCTGGGTCACGGCTACCGGAAGCATCCCAAGCAATTCGTAATTTTATTGGACTTGATATATCTTGAGTGCTTTTAACTTTTGGAGCATCACTGATACTGGCGTAGAATTCGCCTTCGAATTGTTCGACGGCAATCACTTGCTCGGGAAGTTTTGGTAAATTAACAAATAAATCATTATCAATATTGGCATTTTTAAGATTTGCTTTTGCAGTCCATGAATTATTCCATTCACTAAAAGTTAAATTTCCAAAGCCGCCAATTTCAGGTTTCTTGCCATCGTTTTCAACTGAAACTTCCAATAGCAGTTCTGGTATCACTAAACCCCTTGGCAGCGGAATATGCATGGCTGCATCACCTTTTATTAAAGTCAGCGGTGCCACCGAAGTAATACGAATAGTGCGTGTGCCCAACGGTGGGAATGGATAAATCCGCGTTCGAAAAAAATTCCCGGCGACGTGCTCTAAAATACCCGGGTCAACCTTACGACGCATTTCTGTTTCAAGAACAACGCGGGCTTTTTCTTTTGGAACTATAACTCCATCGATCAAAGTTCCGTTCACATCCAACGCATATCCCGTGACTGAGGCATCACTTGGAAGCGGAAATTCTAAACCACCTTCCAAAAGTCGGGGATTCGGATTTTGAAAAGTCATCGTGGTCGTTGTTTCAGTTTCAAGGCCTTTCACACGCACCTTGATCTCTATTTTCTGCAACTTGATTGGTGTTTCGTTGGCATTAACTTTAACTGTCGGCGGTAAAAAAATGGGAATGTCAGGCTGAGGAATCGGAAAAAACCCAGGTGGTCTGATCCCAGGACCCCAGATTCTTTTTTGTGTTTGATTTTGCGCTTGTGCACTTGCTAAAAATAAAACACCACAAAGACAAAATAGTAAAAATGATTTCATAATTCCCCTTAGTATTTAAATAATAAATCATTGGTAGTTTAACTAAGAAGACCTTCAACATGCACGGCGTTTTAAGATCAAGACCGACCTTAGTACATGGGACTAATAAGGTTGGCCAAACGATCAGTTAATAGGGACAGTTTTTTTTCATAAAATCACCTTTATGCTATTTTTATTATAGTTAACCACTAGTTGAATCTAGTCATTTGTAACTTTTGAAATACTTCGCATCTTTGTTTAAACCAAATACTTGTTAATGTACCAATCGTGATGGTGGCTCCGGCTTTGCTTAATATCAATTATGAGCAAAGTAAAACCCAATAAACTCATTTTAAATGAACTGATCGTTAGGCACTGTATAAGAGTTAGCCAGCTGTTGATCTTATCTTGCTCGTACTTATTGACAGCAAATATTGCAGAGGCAGGCTCGTCTGAAGTACTCAAGTGTGTAGAGAGTGTATCACAAATGAGTCTTGAAGTCTTTCAAAGCCGCAAGAATTCACCTTTTGTAAACTGTCCATCACTTGAAGGTCCACATCAATTCTATCAGAAAAGCCATGTTGATAAAGTGACTACAGCCGACCTTGCTGAAAATCTTGAATTAGTTGGCAACTGTTTTGAACAATCATGGAAAAAAAGTTTCGCTAAGCTTTCATCTGAAAGCGGACTACATATCGATATTATTGGCGCCAATTTAGATGCTGGAATTGGTCAATTGACAAGTATTGCCATCATTGATGTTCAAGATCACAGGAATTTAATTTGGCAACGTTTACGAAATTCACAAAATAAATCTTGCCAAATTCTTACTGAAAAAATTAATTCATTTGGGGTTTCTCGTTTTTTTAATTTTCCGGCACATGAAAAATGTCAGGTTATCTATGGTGATCTCGGTCTTATGAGAAATCTTGTTTTTTCAGCATCATTAAATGATTTGAACTATAAATATGTAAATAATGCGATAAACACCTATCACATAAAAGATCTTCTCATCAAAGCAGGATATACAAATACTTCACTAGATATGATTTCTGAAATGCTTATTCAATTGAGTTATAATAACGGCGGCAAAAGCTCTGTGAGAGATTTAAAGAATTTTTTAGAAAGCCGAATTGATTTTATCGAGCGCAAAAGAAAAGAATTACCTAGATATAAATTGAGCAAGGACGAGCAGGCTGCATTTCTAAGCTATGTTAATGCTGATGATTTTGATTTTACTCTTGGTCAGAAAAAATATGAAGCCTGGGAAAAACGTTTTAAAAATAATTTGAACAAAGCTGAAACTCGAATAGCACTTAAAAATATATCCTCCTCTGAACTTGGATTTCCTGAGTGGCTTCGAATTTGGCAGAGCAATGGTGGACCTGGATATATGAATGGTGTTTATCTGACCGCAAAGAAAATCTCTGAAGCTAATCCAGAATGTGTCGATATGAATTTATTTAAAATTCAATATTAATTAAGCATGAATGTATTGTGTCCCATGCCGCTGCGGTTGCGATTTGCCAGTTATAAACTATTCACAAAAAGACAAGTCATAAATTTTAAGTGAAACTTTCATTTCCCTTAATGACGATCATCACGGTGGTCACAATTTTTGCAACGAGCCGCTGTCTCTTGTGTCCAATAAACATGTGTGATGGTTAACGAACCATCTTTATTATGTCTTTCATAATAAGAGCTTTGACCTTGACTTTTTTCACTCATAAATTGACCCCAACTATTTGGGTCATCAGTTACTTCGGAGCTAGATATTGCAGTTGTCATAGGTGCTACAGTTGTTGATGCATCCAAATTTAAGTAGATTGCATTCAGCTGATCAAAGTCATGAGCATTCGGGCGAGTGCTGGCTGAACTTGTTGCGTTGACACCCGTGTTTGAAAAGTAATCCATGCATGAATTCTGCGAACTGCCATCGACTGACTGATGATCAAGGCCAAAGGTATGAGCAATTTCTTGGCACATAACATGTTGTTTTTCGTTAACGTTATTATATTTGCTAGTAGAGAAATAGGTATCATTCATCTTGGCTGAGCCCTGAGTAATATGCTCACCGTTAATAATATTTATCGAAGCCAATCCTAACCAGCCGTTATTGCCATATTTGCTATTACAAACTTGCGTCGTACCCAGAACCATTTGACAGCGTTTTATCGAGGATGTCCCCGCGACGATGGCAGTTAATATCGGTGAAGATATCGCCCCAAAAGTTTCAGGACTATTCCAATCGCTTGAGGCTTGGGTAAGATGAGCTTTCCAAGATCCTGTTGATAAATTATCTCCTAGCTTCAAAGTGAATTGAGGAGTGGTGCGAGCCCAATGATAAGATCCCCAACTATTGTTAGCGGGACTTCTTTTCGAAGTTTTGTTTGGATTAAGGGCTTGAGGTGTAGTTGCCGGAGTCGTCTTTTCAACTGTACTACAGGCCAAAAAATTGAGACTTAAAATTAAAATGAATAATGCTTTATGAAACATGAATCTCTCCATTTGGGTTTTTCGTTTATGAATTATGTTATATTATTTTAGTTTTTGAGAGAATCAGTGAATGAAATTCTAGACCAAGTACAATATCTAATATTTGTCAGCGAAGTATTCTAAAAACTTATAACTCGAAAGTACGTTTAATGTGAAATTCCCGTATCCGCTGTCTTTTAACGGCCTGTTGTTTAGATAGTAGTCAATTTTATCCGTTAGAACGAACATAGCCTGCTGCCATCAGGCATTATCTTCGCAAACCACATTATCGAAGAACAATAATCCGTCAAAATTAGTACAAAGGAATATTTTATGAAAACAGGTTCACGTCATTTCTTAAATTATTCTTCGCTTGGCTTAGCTATTTTTGGAGTTTGCACTCTTATTTTGCCGCCTCGTGAATCTTTTGCGAAGACGCTAGCAAACACGGTGCAAATGAATACCGATCGTTTGAAACAACAGGCCTTCGAGCTTTGTCAGAAGCCTTTTAAGGTACCGGTCATCGTTCCTATTCCTATGCTTGATCCTCCGCAAAATGGCGGGCCTGAAAGCATTGGGATGGTTTATCAAGAAGAGCTTGAAGTGAAAAGTCGTAATCTTTTGGATGCAAATCAATTCTATTTTTCTTCACGGCCTCGTCTTACTGTGAATACCTTACCTATGGATATTTACGTGGACACCGATAACTCAGGAAATTATAATTTAAAAACTTGGGCTGATGCAAACCCTGATTATTCTTCACCTCTGATTCGACCTGCCATCAACAAAAATAAAATACCAAAAGCTGGACGAGTTTTAACTGAACTCATCATCGGTCATCGTTCACCAAACGGTGATTATCCGCAACTTTTTGACATTAGATCCAGTGCTTATGTTCGCTTCGCTGGCTTTCCACCACAAATTACTGGTGCTTCACTTCGTCTAGGAGCTCATAAAATTTTTAGTAAAGGGGCCAAGGGTCAGACACAGCCTACTCCAGAGGATTTTCCAATCGTAAGATCTATGTTTATCGCAGCACCCGATGAAACTAAGGCTACTGCTTATCTACTAGTTGAGAGCAATTTATTTTGCGGAGCTTTAAAATTGGATATGTCGCCGACTCAGGAAAATGCGATCATCGTTGTGGACAGCCATTGGTACACACGAGAAGATTTTCATTGGAAAACTGATCCACATTCGGGCCTTGTGGCGTACAGCAGTATGTTTTGGAAAAAACAACAAATGCAAGATGGCGTGATGCGAAGTGCAGCTCATGATTCCGATATGATGACGGTAGACTACGTGGATGGACGCCAATTTCGGGTAGCAATTAATCCACCTCAAGCTGGATTGAAAATTCAAGAATTAAGTAAAGGTAAAGGACAGGCTATAAGTTGGACTTTAGCTAATGAAGATCGCGATCCATCTCATTATGCCGATTTTAAGCCGGCTTTAGGAAATACCAATTATGACCTACGTGCTAGCTACAAAGTGGAAATTTTAAAGAGTAATATTAAAACGGGCGTAAGTTTGTATCAACAAGCCGCTGATGGAGAATACGGTGATAACATCGTTGCTGTCTCGACAATCCGACAAGATGTTCTAAAAGCTAAAAATGCGGGTCAGTCGATACATTTTAAGTATAAAACGACCGCCTTTTTTCCGCCCTACAAAGTGGCCGCTAAAATTAAAGGTCCCGATCAGTGTGAATTCATCCGTAAAAAACTTTTAGAACTACCTTCAATGGGTGGCACTATAAATATTCCTGCGGGAACATTTAATTGTAATAAGATGATCGTCGTTAAGAAAAGCAATGTGAGAATTCGTGGCGCAGGAATGAAACTGACTACTCTTCGTTTAGCGGATCAGTCGCCAGCTCCGGTACTAGTCATCGGTGATGAGACAGTAATTCAAGATACTAATGGAAACTGGATCACGGCGACACGAGTAAAAAATGTCGAAGTTTCAGATCTTACTGTGGACGGAAATTTAATAAATCAAGACCCTAAGAATGAGTGTGGAGAAGGTATCTGTGACGGAGACGTAGCTAATATTCGTAACAATGCGATCACTATCCGTGGAGCTTCGTATGTAACACTAAATCGAATTACCACACACAGTGCCATTTCCGGTGGCCTAGTGACTGAGAAATATTGTGATCATTTACATGTTAAAGATTTTACGTCTTATGGAAATTTTTTCGATGGCTTTGCTGGGTACCAAACCACTGAAAGTCTTTTTGAAAATGTTAATCTTTCGCGAAATAAAGGCGCTGGAATTTCAATCGATATTCAATTCGATAACAATACCTTCTCTGGTGGATTACTTGCCAGCAACAGTGACGTGGGTATTTTTGCTAGAAACTTAAGTGGCAATGTTTTCGAAAATTTGACGATCAGTAATAGCGGCAATCACGGAGCTTTTTTTGCCGAAGCTGAAGTTCCAGGTACTTGTGCGAATAACAATGAGTTTCGCGCAGTCACTTTCGAAAATTCTAAAGGTCACGGAATTCATATTGCCAGTCCTTGCACCGGCAATAGAGTGACTGGCGCTAGTATTTTCAGGCAGAATTCAGCGGGATGTTATTTTATCAATCCCGCAACTAAGATGAGTGTTTCTGATGAGACTATCTGCCAATAATTTTTAAAGTATCCCTGGCGTGAAGTGCCGATAAGAAACTCGCGTAGCTCCAGGTCAAATCTGGAGCTGAAACGGGAACGCCAGCTTGACGGTCGAACTGTTCCGACATTTCTCCTTGCGAGCCTATGTAATGGCGAACAGTTTCAAGAAAATCGTTTCCACGGGTTTGTAGACTTAAAATTAATCGTTTTCCCTTGGCTGAATGATTTTGTATTTTCTCACCTTCTGTTAAAGAAACAGCCGGTTCAAGACTTCGATCCATAGCCAAAGCATTTTTAAAGAAACTTAAATTCAGTTGAGTTATTTCAATAATCTCCGAATTTTGAATTTCCAGCGCAACTTTAAAATAGAATTCCGCAAAAGCTAAAGTAGTCATGTACCAGGGGTTTCCCCCGAAATATATATCATCTGAAAATCGACCTATGGCAGGTGCTCGAGTTTGAGAATTCACAAGATAAATTTTTGCAAATTGCAGTTCAAGCAAATACGCCGTCGATAGAAAACGATCCAGGTGAGAACTAAAAAATAGACTATGATTACGACCTACTAAATTATTGCTGTGGAGTGCAGCCAATATCACTGCTGAATCCAAATTTGAAATCTTGTATTGGCTGTTGTCGGTTTGTTCAAGATCGCGACTAGCGCCGATGAGGGAATTCTTTGCATCCCAATATTTCTCGAGATCAAGACTAACAATCTGCGAAGCACTTGCTAGTTCATTTGAAAATTCCTCTTCATACTGAAAAAATTCAGACCCTGCAGAAAGTGCCGTTTGTTGAACGGCCTGAGTATAGAAGTGTAATCCCTTTAGTTCTTCCCAAAGATCAAAACAGGGTAGCTGCCAATTCAACATGACATAGTGAAGATCTCTACGGATTACTTTCGACGTTTGCGGGTAAAGGGGGTGATCGCCGGGTAAAAGTTTTAGAAAGCGCATGAGTGTTAAAGCACGTAATGCAGGACCATCAGATTGGGGGCGCGACCACGGCGTAGTATCTACAGCACCGGTTACCAAATAGCGAGGTTCACCAAGACCTTGAATGCCTGGTTCATTTTGTTGAAGTTCTGAAAGCTGAATAAATTCTTGAATCCGTTGTAGATAAATGGAATTACTTTTATCTTGTTCGTGAACGTAGAGTGAAACTACTTGATCTATAGTTAAGCTTGCATCTCGAATCCAGTGAAAATAATAATTGGGAGTATACTTTGACGGCGATGCAATCACTGTTCCGGGTGCAGTGCCCGCAGGCGAAATGTTTTGCATCATGCGTGCAACTGAAATCTGTTTTTGCGACTGCAGCCAGTCCTCTAAAGACAAAGCTGTATTAAAAGCGGAAGCATTGAAAGATAATCCCAGTAAACCTACAAGAAAAATATTTATTACAGTCATCGTGATAATTTTTTTAAGCCTAATGGTTTTATAAAATAGGCTTTACTTTGACTATCTGTAAGCTCACTTTCAATCAAATACTCATACTCGAAATCTTCATTGTCTTGATTATCTTGCGTTTCTTCTACTTCCGGTTTCTTCACCCAAACAACAAAGTTTGTGAAGAATTGTGATACATT
>JANOOI010000136.1:0-3496 GCA_031421235.1 Bdellovibrio sp. | reverse complement strand
TTGGTCATAAACTATTTGCTTGATTTAGACGATTCAGTTGGTCGGGGGCAAAAATATTTTCCAGTGTTAATTCAAGACTTCATGTTATCCAAGGTTTCAGATTACAGTATTTATTTAAAAATTGGTGAAAAATATGTTCTTGTCACTAAAACAGGTCAAGAGTTCACCGAGCAGCGAGTTGTGCATTTCGCGAAAAAAGGTGTGTCTCATATTTACTTGAATGCCGAAGATTTTGCGAAATACACTGATGTGCAGTTTATGATAGCCAATTCAGTTAGTCAGCGCCCAATTGATTTAACTCGTAAAAATAAATTAATGAACTATCTTACACAATCTGTTAGTCAACAAATCATTTTCAATGAAGTAGATCAGCAGCTATTTAATAATTCAAGAACAGCTTTCGAGGCCTATGCAGCGCTGGCGTTGAATAACACCCAGATTAACACGCTGTTTAGCCACTTACTGCTATCAACGCCAAACGTCGTTCAGAAAAGTGCGAACAGAACTATTATCTGTTCTATGGTTTTATCATCGTGGAAATGGAATTCGCCTAAAATACAAAGTCGTATGATTATGAGTGCATTATTTTGTGATATTGGTTTAAAAAACTTTCCCGAGATTTGTAAAAAAAATCGAACAGATTATACGGCTGATGATAATAAATTATACGAGAAACATCCAATGGAGAGCTATAAAATATTAAGCCAAATTTACAACATGCCGGATGAAGTTCTTATTGTGGCATTGCAACATCATGAAAATTCATCAGGTCTAGGTTTTCCTCATAAATTAAATCGCGATAAACTGCATGCTTTCAGTAAAATAGTTCATTGTGTTGATGAGTTTATAGAAGTTTTGTATTCGCAACCAGAATCAGACCGAAGTGTCCAAAAAGCCTTGGATTATCTTTTCCAAACACAATCAAAAATGATTTCAGATCAGGTGTTAAAAAGTCTATATATAATCTTTAAAGTTCAGCTGCCGAAAGCTTACGAGAGCCTTTTGCTGCCAGATCAAACTGCACGAGTGATTTAAACAGGATTGTCTAATATGTCTGCTTCGTCAAACAGCGCAATGGAAATGTTTTTCATCATAGCTCCATGTCTGTACTTGGTGAATATTACTGTGGCTGCATTGTTTGTTAGAAAATACAAAGATGCTATCTACAAAAAGAATTTATATTTTTGGATAGCGTACCTAGTTTTTGGGGTTTCACAGGCGATTGTGATGAAGCTACAAGTCGATATCAAATTAGCTATATTTATTTGGACTTTTTTCGTTTTTATACAATTTTTATGTCAATCTTCTGTGATCACTGATTTATTCAAAATAAATAACTACATAAAGCAAGATGTGATTTTATTTTCTATTGGCACATTGACAAGCCTATTACTTTTAAGTTTTGACTTTAATTTCAATATTTCTGTTATTCCAGTAGTTTTTTTTACAGCATGGCCGACACTTAAACATATTGCCCTGTTTAAACACTTTAGGAAAAATATTTTTACAAAAAATGGTTTTTTAATATGTTCTGTTGCAACTGCTATTCATGTTTTGGACTATGCTTATGCTGCAGATAAGCCAGAACTGATATTTCCCGGTTATTTGTTCGCACTGATTTTAGTCACAGGGGTTTCAGCTTTTTCATTTGCTACTCTGATCGAAAGAGCATTAGTCCAAGTTGAAATGAAAGACATGCTTTATAACACATCAAGATTAGCAGCATTGGGAGGGCTAGCTGGTGAAATCTCCCATGAAATTAATAATCCACTTACTGTCGTTTTGCTAAACAATGAACAGGTAAAAAACAAGTTAAAAAACTGTAATCAGTTATCGGAAGACGAGAAATCATATTTAAACAATAAAATTGAAACCATTGAAAAAATGGGGCGACGTATACAAAAAATAATAAATTCTTTAAGGTCAGGTTATAGAAGTGCAGATAACGATAATTATATTCATGCATCAATAGTTGATATTTTAGAAGATACCAAGTTTTTATGCGAAATAAAGGCTAATCAGCTTGATATTAGTTTGAGATTCAATTCTAAAGCTGCAAATGATGTAAAAGTCTATTGCAGACCAGTTCAGGTAACTCAAATTTTACAAAATTTAATTCTCAATGCAATAGATCAACTGGAAAATATCCATGAAAAGTGGATCGATGTTAGTTTTGAAGTTGTAGGTAAATTCATAGAAATTAAAGTTGTTGATTCTGGATCAGGCATTACGTTGGAACTTCAAGATAGAATCTTTGAACCTTTGTTTACGACGAAAAGTAATAACAGGGGAACTGGCCTTGGCTTAAGTATTTCAAAAAGATTGGCCGAAGACCATGGTGGTTATTTAAAGTTAGAAACTGATTCGGGAAACACAACTTTTATTTTAGGATTACCAGTCTAATTATAATTAATTCTGATATTTTGCTTTAGAGAAGTAATGACCCATTAAGCTCATTAGGGGTTTGCGTCTGTTTTTTAGTGACCAACTGAATTCATTTAGCTGATCAGCTAAACCATGTGAATCAGTTTTAATTTTTAAATCTAAATTGCGTAACTGACTCCAAGGCGCAGAGGGAAAGTAGTGATGCGCCACATGTAAATTAAAACTAAGAATAATAAAATTAGACCAAAAGGGTATAGACTTACAAGAATGAGTCACAAGTTGCTGCTCCCAGTAAGGTACCGCTTTATCTGTTGGAGTTAGTAAAGGTGTTTCTGCGTGATGTGGTAAATTCACAAGTTCTTCGATGATAAAAGCAGATAATATAGAAGGCAAAAACCACAAAGTAAAAACGGCTAAATCATCACTGGCAATTAAGAAAAGAATAAAAAGAAAATAGCCAGCTATGTAGGTTTTGTTCCAAAATAATTCTTTTTTATTTTTGACCGTGTGGACACCATTTTTTTCATTTTTATGTGGCGAAAGCCATAGCCCTATCCTGTCATTGATTATGATGACAGGAATCCAGTATTTCCACAGTTTTTCTATTTTTCTTATATCACGTTCAGTAATCACTGAAAACTTTTGTATCATGCGATTGTTTGCAGGATCTCTAATAGGGTGTCCTGTCCAAGTGTGGTGAAGCAGGTGCGAGTTTTGTCTCGGTAAAAACGGCATTAGAACTGCAAAACCACACAGGTGTCCTATAGTATCGTTTAGGGGGCCCGTTTTTGAAATTGCTGAATGTGTCGCTTCGTGAAGTATTAAATAAAGCTGTAAAAAAGCTACAGTTGCAAGAAAATAACTGAAAAATTTTTCTAAGGCGGTATTCGGAAATATTTTCCATGAAACGTATAATAAAAGTATATCGAAAAACAAAACCAACATGGTCGGCCAACAAACAGGATTTATTTTGATCTGATCTTTGATAGTTAACCAAGTGTCTCTTGTCATTGTCTCATCTCTTGTCTTAGTCGATTATTTTGTTGGATATTGTTCCACGTGATAGTTGTAGTGTAGCGATCATCTGGGTATGCAAACGAAGGAACATTGC
>JANOOI010000135.1:0-2289 GCA_031421235.1 Bdellovibrio sp. | reverse complement strand
CAGTAAAACAAAAAACGTGACCGATACCCCAAAAGTGCAGATGAAGAGCAGCGTGAAAAGAAAGCTAAAGCTATGGAAATACAGGCCATTTAGTACTGTTGTGCGTGGTTACAAGGACTACAAAACTGTGAGAAATTATATTCAGCTTAATGAGAAAGAAGCTTTAGGTGAAATCGCGTATAAAAAAAATCGCTTAAAGGGGCTGTCGATGGCTGAATGGGAAATACTATGGGCTTAAAACTCTATATTTTTTAGTAAAAAGAAATTAAGGAAGTAAAAAGAAATTAAGGAAGTAAAAAATGAAGGAAGTAAAAAATGAAGGAAGTAAAAAAGGCTTCTTTGTTTTTCAAAGAAGCCTTTTGGTTGATGGGGAGAGGCGATTTGGCTTTATAAGTTTATTCGAGATCAAAATGATTCATGCGCATTTTAGGCATGTATGATTCAGTTTGTTCAAGTAATGATAAATGCGCTTGAGCCATAGCTTTAAGATTAGCTTCAAACTGCATTTTTGATTTTTTAAGATCAGCGACTTCTTGGTAAATTTTCCGAAGACTATCTTTTGCATCTTGAGTAATAACCTCAGCTTTTTGATGAGCATCATTTATAATCAACTGGCATTCGCGGTCAGTTTCAGTACGCATTTTTTCGGTGATTTCTGTCGTTTGAATAATCGCATTTTTTAAGACCTGTTGGCGGTCTTTGTGTTCAAGTAGTTGCAGGTTTTTGTCGCGTAATTCTTCACTCAAAGTTTTCTTTTCTATGATCAAAGCCTCTAACTGTGCAGCTACAACAGTTAGATAATCTTTAACTTGATCAATATCAAAACCCATCATTTTACGATCAAATGTTTTATTAGCGATTTCAGCAGGATAATGTTTCATTAAGCTCCTCCATGAACAAAAATGTGAACAAAAAATAACTTTATGTGACCGATACCCATCTGCTTCGAAAACTCAGTTCAACTTAATTTAAGTCTTACTTGGTATTTACAGACTGCGAAGCATTAGCCTTATATAAGCCGTATTAGTTATATAAGTGGTATTAGCCTTATATGAAAGTATAGGAAAGAATTGCCGAAATTTAAAGTAATCCCGACTGAATGAAAGTCTAACTGTACTTTTGTCGTAGATCTGACGTGATATCTCTTGGACCTTAGTATAGCTTTTAGATCTGTCAGATATTTCTTGGGACCTTAGTATAGCTTTTAGATCTGTCAGATATTTCTTGGGACCTTAGTGCGGCTTTTAGATCTGACGTGATATTTCTTGGGACCTTAGTGCGGCTTTTTCAAAACTGACCCGTAGGGCTCGTTCAATTTCAAGTTCGCGCATGGATAAAAGTCCAGCTGCGGTCACACCTTTTTTAGATGTAACACGTTGTTGAAGTTCTTCGATATCGATACCAACTGACTGAGCTGCCAGTAGCGAAGCACCTAAAAAAGTTTCAATCGTCATTTGTTTTGATTCTTCAATAGTGAACCCATGTTCTGTAATCCAATCTTGCCAGTACATCATCATTTCAAAAACAAAACCTGTACCACTTGAACATGAAACCATCAATGCATCAAATTGATCTTCGTTATCGACTTCAAGTACAATGCCTAAAGCAGCAAATAAATCTTTGATCAATTCGGATACGACATCATCATTATGTGGATGAGATAAAAATCCTAAAACACCGCGGCCAATAAGAGCTGGTGTATTGGGCATCATGCGCACAAGACGTCCGTGGGGAATCATTTTTTTAAGCGTGCGCATATCAATTCCAGCCGCCAAAGAAATCACAATTTGATTTTCGTTAAAAGCAGAAGACATATTCCCAATTGCTGAAGGAAGATCTTGAGGCTTCATTCCTAAAATGACGACATCACAGTTTTCAATAACCTGTTCGTTATGTTCACGTACTTCTATATTATATGTTTCTTTAAGTTTAATTAATTTACCGGGGCTGCGGTTGGAAGCAAAAATTTGATCAGGCCTCAAAACTTTTGTTTCGATCATACCCTTGATTAAGGCTTGTGACATGTTGCCCGTGCCGATAAAACCAATTTTATAAGTTTTTAATAATGGATGAGTCATTTTAAACTCCAGTTGTGATAAGTATAAATTAATATATGTCTACGCAAATTGCTTCGCGATACTCAAAGAGTGATTTGCAAAGATTAATTAGTTATGGAAGTAGACTACTTTACTTTTTGTCGTTCGCCAAACAAAACTGTGCCCAAACGAATCCAAGTCGCATTTTCTTCCAATGCAATCTTATAATCGTGGCTTGTGCCCATAGAAAACT
>JANOOI010000134.1:0-6883 GCA_031421235.1 Bdellovibrio sp. | reverse complement strand
GAGAAAAAACAATTCAAAGCCAAATTGAAAAAAATAAATTTTGTGCTGTTTTTAGAGTTGAAAAAAACGGTCGTGGCGGAAAAACAGTCACTGTTATTGATCAACTGCCTAATTCTGAAGATTTTTTAAAAAATTTAACGAAAGAATTGAAAGCAAAATGTGGTGTCGGTGGAAGCTACCGTATTGAAAACTCAAAAGGCTATATAGAAATACAGGGCGATAAGCGCGAAGCCATAAAAAAAATATTTGATATTAAGAACATAAGATATAAAGGGGTTTAGTTAAATGCATAAAGTTGCCATCATCGATGATTATCAAGACAGCTGTACATTGATATCAGAAATCCTAAGTCCTAATTTTACATGTCAGTACACCTACAAATCAGAAGAGGCACTTGATCTTATACATAATTTTCAGCCTGATCTTATTTTAATGGATTACAATATGCCGAAGCTAAACGGTGTTGAAGTCTGCCGAAAGTTGAAGAATAATACTGAAACACAAAATATACCTATTATTTTTATTTCTGGTGTGGCTTCAACAGATGAAAAAATATCAACGTTAGAATCAGGTGGCGATGATTTTATTCAAAAACCATTTGATCCTCGTGAATTGATTTTACGTATTCAAAAAAGAATTCAATCAGCAAAGCAAGCGTTAAACCCTGAAGTTTTGGTTGATATTATTAAAGTCGGCAATATGACAATGAATTTAAAATCACGTTTAGTGTATGTTTTAAACCAAGAGATAGTTTTAACTCCGAAGCAATTTGAAATTTTAAAATTACTTGTTGAAAATAAAAACAGTGTGATTTCAAGACAGGTTTTTATGCAGACAATTTGGGGTCATTCAGAAGTTACACCTAGAAATGTAGATTCTCAGATCAATTATTTGAAAAAGAAAATCGAAGGCTTTGATGGAATTATCACAGCAGTTCCTAGCTTCGGATACCGACTGGATAGTAAGAATTAGATTTTCAGTTACTTTGTCAGCCTTTTCGTTTTAAAAAAGTTTTTAAGTAATAAACTTGATTCTTCAGCGAACAATCCGCGTTCTGCCTTAAAGCGGTGATTCAATCGATGATCTTTTGATAAATCAGTCAGCGATCCAAGGGCTCCACCTTTTGGATCATCAGCAGCGTACAACACGCGGGCGATGCGTGATTGCACTAAAGCGCCTGCACACATAAAGCAGGGTTCAAGTGTGACATATAAAGTGCAATTAATTAATCTCCATGATTTGTTTTTTAAATTAGCACGGTGAATAGCTAGTAATTCGGCGTGGCCAAGGACAGTTTGTTTGAGTTCTCTGATGTTGGTTCCATGGCTGATTAGTTCACGGTTCGGACCAACGAGGACCGCACCGATGGGGATTTCCCCTTGGTCTTGAGCCTTTTTTGCCCATTTCAGGGCTAGTTTCATGTACTTTCGGTCAATATCATCAAATACAGGTGTAAATACTTCTTGATGCTTTCCGTCATTAAGTGTCATAGTGGAGTCCTTTTGTTAGTAATTCCTATTTGGTTTCAAATATAAAGTAAAGGGTGGGTGAATTAAAAATGGCACTAGTCAAAATTAGAGACGGTGAAAGCTTCGAAGCTGCGTTCAGAAAATTTAAAAAGTCTTGTGAAAAAGCAGGTATCCTTTCTGAAGTTAAAAAAAGAGAACACTTTGAAAAACCAAGTGTATCTGATAAGAAAAAATCTATCGCTGCCCGCAAGCGCGCAACTAAAAAAACGCGTGGTGGATTCAAAGAACGCGATTAGTTGATATTTCAACATTTTAGCCCTTAGGTGATTTATCATCTAAGGGTTTATTTTATGATTTGTTAACTTAATAAAATGTTAAAGCACAATGTTAATAATTAAGAGGTTACCAATATGGAACTCCGAGAAAAAATATTAGCGGATATCAAAGCTGCAATGATCGCAAAAGATTCTGTAAAATTAAATACTCTTCGCTTTTTACAATCAGCGATTAAAAATAAAGAAATCGATAGTCGACCAGAACCAATCACTACTGACGATGTTATGGCTGTTGTTAAAAAACTAATTAAACAACGTAAAGAATCAATTGAACAATTTCAAAATGCAGGACGCAAAGATCTAGTTGATCAAGAAGCTGCAGAATTGAAAGTGATGGAAGTTTACTTACCCGCACAAATGACAAAAGAACAAATCGAAGCTGTTGTCATTGAAGTGATCGCTGCAACTGGTGCTAAAACCATTAAAGACATGGGCACAGTCATGAAAGAGGTCCAAGCTAAAACGGGCGGCTCTGCTGATGGGCGTACGTTAAGTGAAGTTATTAAAGCCAAACTATCTGTATAATTATTAAATCTATCAGGAGTCAATTTGGGATATCCACAAGATTTTATCGACAAAGTCATTGAGTCGTCGAATGTTGTGGACATTATTGCTCAGTATACCCAGTTAAAATCAAGTGGCCGTGGCCACATGGGGCGATGTCCGTTTCCAGATCATCAAGAAAAAACAGCCAGCTTTTCTGTCAGTGATGTTAAACAGGTATATCACTGCTTTGGTTGTAAAAAAAGCGGGAACATTATTTCATTTTTACGCGATTATAACGGAATGAATTTCCCGGAAGCTTTAGAATATCTAGCTGACCGTGCAGGGATACCAGTTCCTGAAATGTCTAGAGACAATTCTGATCAAGTCAGCCAAGTTCACGAACACAAAAAGAAAATTTTAAAATCAAACAGAATTGCTGCTGATTTTTTTCGTGAAATGTTAAAACGTTCTGCAAATGATCAACCGATTAAACAATATGTACTTAAAAGAAAACTAAATACAGAAACACTTGAAGAATTTCAGATTGGCTATGCACCCAATGAATGGGAAGCCTTAAGTTTACATTTACAAAAAAATAATATCTCTTTAGAAATCGCCGAAGAAGCCAAGCTTGTTAAAAAACGCAATGAAGGCAACGGGCACTTTGATTTATTTCGTGATCGTTTGATGTTCCCGATTCATTCGCCCAGCGGGGATGTGATCGCTTTTGGTGGGCGTATTCATGAACAGGGTGAACCCAAATATTTAAATTCACCTGAATCAATTATTTTTCACAAGAGCAAAGTTCTTTACGGCTTAGCCCAGACGGCTAAACACATTCGCACTGAAGATGTTGTTTTAGTTGTAGAAGGCTACATGGATTTAGTTTCTTTATTCCAGGCAGGACTAAAAAATGCCGTGGCCACTATGGGAACAGCATTAACCGTAGAGCATGCCAAACTGGTCAAACGACTGACAACAAACGTTGTTGTTTTATTTGACGGAGACGAAGCAGGGCAAATGGCCGCAGAACGCAGTTTACCTATTTTGCTATCCCAAGGATTATTTCCGCGCGGGTTAACATTAACCGAAGCCAAAGATCCTGACGAATTTATTTATAAATTCGGAGTCGAAGCTTTGCGTGAAAAAATTCAAACAAGTCCTGACTTATTCAAAGTGATTTTAAAAACCTGGATGCAGGGTTATCGGGGCGAGCCTTCGCAAAAAGTGAAGCTTTCTGACAAACTAAGACCACTTTTTGATGCGATCACTGATTCAAGACTGAAAAGTTTATATGCTGACGATGTCTGTCAGATCATGGGGGTCACCAAAGAATGGTTGAGATCTGCACTGACTGGTAATGCTACGGGTCGTAGTCAGCAGACTTATAATTCACAAAACCAAGCTGCTAAAAATCAAACGACGACTGAAAACAACGTCAATCGTCCTGTTCCGTCAGCAGAAACTGTCGAAGTTCAAAAGATAAAGATCTCAGATGCGCCTAAAGTTGAATTGATGCTTTTGCAAAACGTTCTCAAGAGTCGTGCCAATCTGGTGATGGTTTTGGAACAACAAGAGCCTTTGGACTTTAAGCAATTATTAAGCCAAATCAAACACTTAGGTATCAAACAAATTTTTGAAAATGCTGAGCAAGTCTATAGACAAGATGCCAATCGTTTTGATAAGTTTGTCAGTCTGCTGATTGATAAGATTGATAAACCAGAATTACTTTTTCAAAATACAAAATTAGACATTGCTGAAATGTCTGAATTTGACGAAGAAAAAGAACGTAAATTTATTTCAGATTTAATCCATCGTATCCAGCAGGAAAAAATTAAAGAGCAGTCAAAAATAATGGCGCACGATATGAAAACCAGTTTACCAACGCAATTAGAAAACGAAAATAAATTGCGACAGTTTGCTGAACTTCATAAAAACAGACTCTCTTTAAAAAAATAGTTTTAATTTTTTATTAATAATCGAAGCAATTAAACGACAAAGTAAATTGCGTGCAAAAATAGATAAAGTTAACAGACCAGTGGGGTTCAATGAGCAGTAATCAAAACGAAAGAAATGAAGCAAAAACTTTAACGATTGTAGAACAAGAAGTTCTAGCAAAAGAAGAAGTTTTAAAGCTGATCAAAGTAGCCAAAGAAAAAGGCCGCTTAACAATCGAAGAGATCAATGAATCTCTTCCATTAGAAATTATTGCATCAACTGTTTTAGATGGGTTAATGCATACGTTAGAAGCTAACGGTGTTGTAATTACTGAACACACTGAACAAGCCCGCGCTGATGAAAAAGAAGAATTTTTATCTGAAGCCAGTGATGACGAAGAAGTTGATGCAGAAGAAAAAGCAGAAGCCGAAGACGTTAAAGGTAGCGATCCAGTTCGTTTATATTTAAGAAAAATGGGGTCAGTTTCTTTATTAACCCGTGAAGGTGAAGTTGAAATTGCACGTCGTATTGAAAAAGGTGAACGTGAAATCGTTCGTGCAATGTTAATGTCTCCATTAGGAACTTACGAAATTATTAATTTAGGTAAGCGTTTAGATCAAGGTCGTATCAAAGTTAAATCGATTTTCCGTGGCCTTGAAGACGAAGACACACAGTACGACGAAAAAGAATACATCGAAAAAATTCATCAATTGATTGGCATTGTTACACAGTACCAACACGATACTGAAAAAGCCTTTACACAATTACGTGATGAAACAATCAAGCCTGATTTAAAAATTAAATTAACAGAAGAAGTTCGTGGATTTAATGAAAAGTTAATGGCGAATTTTGAATCAATCAATTTCAATCGTAAAACAATCAACCGTGTTGTGATTAAATTTAAAAACTTAGTGAACCGTATGGCGTCACTTCGTAAAAGAATCAAAGACGGCATGGAAAAAACATATTCAAAAGATGTCGCTACTTTGTTAGAAAAACTAAAAGTCATTGAATCGAACGAAAAAGAATTAACAAAAATGACTCGTGACACAGGTTTAAGTTACGGTCGTTTTAGAACGTACGCGCATCAAGCACAAGAAGCTGAAGTCCGTTTAAAACGTTTACACCTTGATACTGAAATGAATTTCCGATGGATCCAAGAAACGTACACAGCCATCTGGAAAGGTGAACGTGAAGCGGATCTTGCGAAATCTGAATTAGTTGAGGCCAATTTACGTCTCGTGGTTTCGATTGCAAAAAAATACACAAACCGTGGTCTACAATTTTTGGATCTAATCCAAGAAGGTAACATTGGTTTAATGAAAGCCGTTGATAAGTTCGAATACCGCCGTGGTTATAAGTTTTCAACTTATGCGACATGGTGGATTCGCCAAGCGATCACACGCGCTATTGCCGATCAAGCCCGTACAATTCGTATTCCAGTGCATATGATCGAAACGATTAACAAGCTTGTAAGAACTCAGCGTATGTTGATCCAAGAACTAGGTCGAGAGGCCACTCCGGAAGAAATCGCAGATCGTATGGATATGCCAGTCGATAAAGTTCGTAAAGTTTTAAAAATTGCAAAAGAGCCGATCAGTTTAGAAACACCAGTGGGTGAAGAAGAAGATTCACACTTAGGCGATTTTATCGAAGATAAAAAAGTGATCAATCCAGCAGAAGCTATTGTGAACATCAATTTAGCAGAACAAACACGTCGTGTATTATCGACGCTGACTCCGCGTGAAGAAAAAGTTTTACGTATGCGCTTTGGTATCGGGGAAGAATCGGATCATACTTTGGAAGAAGTGGGACAAGATTTTAACGTGACACGTGAACGTATCCGTCAGATCGAGGCCAAAGCCCTTCGCAAATTAAGACACCCAAGCAGATCGAACAAACTAAAAACGTTTGTTGATAGCTAGGGATCGATATATATTATTAAAGCATCCGGTGGGGGTGTAGCTTAGTTGGTTAAAGCATCCGGCTCATAACCGGAGGATCCGGGGTTCAAGTCCCTGCGCCCCTACCAAATTTTTCCTGAATTTGTACAAGCCTAAAGAAACTAATAAAACAAAAAGAATTTCAAACACTTAAAAGAGTTCATCTATTTTCTGAGCAATTTACCAGATCACATTAAACCATAGCAGATAATAACAGTTGTAGTTGGTTTGTAAGTATCGCTGTAAGTGCGATATGAAAATGTTGTCAGTATTGTAAGTGCAACCTCAATCAGTTGAAATCGTACTGCATCAGAGAAGTCACACGACCTTAATCAAGCTATATTGCTTTGATTAGGGATGATCATCTTCGATACGGAATGATAGTCAAAGAACCATCTATTTATTAATAGAATGGATGACTGATGAAATTAGGAATCAAACTACAACGCATCTGCAAAGATCGAAAACTTTCATTTTCACAACTGGCTCGTAGCTCAACTGTGCCATTAGCGACGCTTCATGCGTGGACGACAGGCCGTAAATCAATCAACCCCGATCAATTACGAAAAGTTGCAGCCACTTTACAAATATCAACACATGAACTTTTATTTGATGAATCCGACCCCTATGAAAATAAAGCTGATGAAATACTGAAAGAGCTATTCAGTGGTGATGTCAGAGTCACATTACACAGGATCGAAAGGAAAAAATC
>JANOOI010000133.1:0-5402 GCA_031421235.1 Bdellovibrio sp. | reverse complement strand
GTCGAAATAAATAACGGCTTATTTTCTTGAAATTTATTCCAACGGTCCACATTAGGATTAACCGGCTGCTGCTGTTCTGCATTTTGAAAATTATAATATTCATTATTTTGGTTTTGATTGTTCGGCATTCCAGTGAATGGTCCGCCATTAGGGTTTAGCTGATCGCTGTATTGTCGTTGCTCAACTTCCTGTAATGAATTAATAATCGACGCAGAAATATTTGCTGGATTTTCGGTATAATCCTCAGCGACTTCATCAATATATATGGGCTGCAATGGCGGAATTTCGATTTTATCTACACGATACTGAAAGTTTGGATCATGTAATTCAAAATACATTGTGTTGTCTAGAACAGTTAAAGCATCACCACTTTTTAAAGCTTGAGGGTCAGTCGATGAAACAGGTGATCCATTTAGAAAAGTCCCGTTCACACTGGCCAAGTCAATAATTGTATAGATACCATTAATTTTACGTAGTTCGAACTGTCTTCGACTAACTCTTTGATCTGGAATAATAATCTGACAAGATGGATCTCGACCTGCTACCCAAGTATCACCCACTTCTAAGCGAAGCATTTCACGAACTGCACCTTGGGCTGACATCATTTTAATATATGGAACTTGCTGAACTACACCAATAACTGTTTTTTCATTTTCATTCACATCAGAGGTTTTTTTACGAACAATCGAACTGATTTCAGCTCCGGCTTCTTCAACTAATAAAAATTCATAAGGTGGAATTTGAAATGTTTGATTAACGGATAGTGCCGAATTTTCGACACGTTGCCCTTGATAATAAATTTCACCAAAGCGCGATAACGAAGAAACCACCCAATTATGATCTTCAAATTTTAATTTAAAATGTTCTCTAGAAACGCCTTTTTCAGCTTGCAGTCTAATATCGCAACTTTCTTTTCGTCCACCAACATATTCTTTGTTAGGGTCTAAAGATAGGTCGCTGATTTGTGCGCCTCTTAATAAAATTTTAAGTCTCTGCATTAACGAATACCCTCAGCAGCTAAACGACATTTTTCTAACATGCTGACTGCCAATTGATAGCTTTGATCATTACTTTTGCCTTCAAGCATGTTTTTCACTTGTCGAAACAAGCTTTCACAGTACTTAAAATTATGCTTCTGATAGTAACTTTCTCCAAGCATTATTTTTGATTTTACGATTTCATCGAAGCGTACTTTTGACAGGTAAAAATGTCGTCTTGCCAAAGTATGATTAGGATCTAAATTTAAAACGACCTGAAAATTTTCTTGTGCTAGCGCGTATCCACCGTTTTGGTAATCACGCATCCCTTTTTGAAAATTTTCAGCGACTCGCAAGGCCAACGGTGAATTTTTTTGCTCAATTAATATTTTACGACGCTTTTCAAGTTCTCTTTCCATCGCTGAACTCTGTTTAATCGCGAATTCGTCCTCATATTTCAGAACAGGCTTCCCAGCAACTGGTGCTGGCTTTGGATCAGGCATCGTCAGAAAATAAACTAGACCTAAGGCCAATACACCAATGATCAAACGGAATCGTTTCTGTGGATCTGAAAGAATATTTCCTAGTGTCAGTGGTTTAACTTGTCGGCTGGCGTACTGTTGCTGCTGTGACATTTGCGGACCAACTGCTTTGTGCAATTGATTCGGTAAACCCATTTGGCGATTTACATTTTGTGGAAAATGATTAGCTGGCCGCTGGACAGGCACGGCCTGATTTTGCTTTGCAACTGTTTGCTGTGCAACAATTGGCTGCTGTGTTTTTAAAGGAACAATTTGTGGTTGTGCTTTCACAGGAAAAACACTTTGGCCTAAACTGTATTGCACAGAAATTTCGCTATCACCTAAGGTAAAAATTGAATCATTGGTGAGCTTCCATTTCTGAATAACTTCTCCGCCGACAGTGATTGAATTCTTCTGACTTAAATTACTAATTTCTAAATCCTGTTGGATTAATTCAATCCGAGCATGTTGACGACTCACTTGACTGTCGTTAATTAAAATCACATCGTTTTCAGGTCCGCGACCGATTGTAAATGATCTTTTTTGAATGACAAATGTCACGCCAGCATGAGGTCCTTTTAGAACCTTCAATCGAACCTGCAATGCGGGATTCAACTTTTCTGCTGCTGACAAATTTACTCCGTCGTCTCATTTTTGTGAAGGGTTACGAAATAGTACTCGGGCTGGCCTGATTCATCTAAAAAACTCTGCAAATAAATATCACATTCGAACTGTGGAAAAGGTATACGATCTTGTTGTTTTTCGTAAGGATTGGATTTCGATCTCGAAATTAAATCTGTTAAATTTTGCACAAGTGCTGGATCAATCATGTCTGAATAATTTTGTTGAATCAGTTGATCACTGCTCATTTGGGCGATTTCTTCAAAACCTGAATTGCAAGCTGTTATTGTTCCCGACGCAGTCATAACCAAAGCAGGTTGATGAAGCATTTGGACCATTTGGCTGAATTCAATATCTCTGTTTTGTTTTGGCTTCGATGACTCATTATCGCCAAGACCATTCCACATTCGATTCAACATCAAATTCACATTGGCTACAACTTTTTGGATTTCTGGATAATCAAATAGAACTTCGGTTCTATCTGATTTATCACGAAGGGCCGTGTCAATTTGTTGATTCAATTGTTTTAATGGGTATTCGATCAAACGACCAAACAAGAAATAAAGAATAAAACCCATGACTCCAGCAATAGCCAAGGTTTGCATAAATAAACTAATGATTCGTTCATCATCAACATTTAATGAGCTCACATCGTAGTAAACAATCGCGTGATATTTAATTCCTGTTTCACCAGTCACTGGATCGTAGGCACCAATCGGGTACGATGCCCCAATAGTTTTAGAATCAATTCGTGCAAAAGTAGAACGACCCTCTTTACGGGCTGTAATAATAAAAGGTTTTGAACTTTCGCGACCTGCTTTTTCAGTCGGGGCTATGATAGCTCCGTCTGAATGTTGAATAATCAGGGCTTCTTTAATGCCTTCTTCTTTTAATGCTTCTTGCACCGATAAATTATTGAACTGACCAGCTAACAAAGCTGATTCATTAATTTTAGCTACTGTGCGCGCTACTGATTTGGCCCGTTTTGAAGCTTCAATTATATTTGATTCACGCAGTATCGTCGTTAAAGGAAAAATAGATAACATTGTCACAGCTAAAATAAATACGAGAACAAAACCCATTAACACATGTTTGAAAGGAAAAATAACAGCTAGTTTATAAATCGCTGGCATGATTCCGTTTTCAATATAATTTTCTATTTTATCTTTTAAGCTGAGATCAGCTTGTAAATGAGATGGATTCTGCGTTCCGAAATGCTGAGACTGTCTGACTTGATCTTGCGACATATCATACATTTGGACAGATAAATTTGTGGCTAAATTTCCGTTTTGGTTTCCGTAATTATGTCCCTGTCCCACTTGAGGAAAACCAAACTGTGGAACTTGCGGAGTTTGAATTTGATTGTAATTTTGGCCCTGCGATTGGTTTTGTATTGTCTGCGGCACAGGTGGCAGCTGCACAGCTGGCCTTTGTGCAGGACGTGTGATCACTTCTGGTTTCGGAATCACATCCATAATGACATCAAATAAACTTAGTTTATCACCTATTTTAATAATCGAATTTTGAATTTTAACGCCGTTTACAAAAGTGCCGTTACTTGATTTCAGATCAAGAACAACAACTTTATCTTTATATACTTGAACTTCACAATGCTCTTTAGAAATACCTAAAGACGAAATTTTAAAATTAGAATGTCCACCGCGTCCGAAAGTATTCTTTCCAGATTTAAGTTCAAAAATTTGCCCTGCTTGAGGACCTGATAATACTCTAATCGACCACATAAATTTGGTCTCCAACCTGAACATTAAACTTAATCGCAGCCCCAGCCGGCAATTCAAAAACAGATGTGCTTTTCCAAAACGGGCCAAGCATTCTAAATTTTTTAATATCAGAAAAAACTTTAACAACCACTAAATGACGATCGACAAAAACACAGTCAATATGGAAGTTCAAAAAACAAGTGTGTATATTATTACAAGGCTTGATCCATAAAGCTTCATCAGCTTCTAAACTTTTTCGGCCTAACAAGCCTTTAGCTCGTTCAAAAAATGACTCAGCAACTTGCAGTCTCTGACTTAGCAACGTTGCATTTTCAGCTGTTCCTTCACCGTGTTGAATTTTATACAGCTTTGCCATTATCCACCACCGCCGCCATAAAAAAATGAAATAACGACAGGTCCAAAAACCATAATAAAAACTGCAGGTAAAATAAACAGCATCAGCGGAAGTAAAATTAATTGAGAAGCACGTGCTCCGGCTTTTTCTGCACGAATAAATCTTTCTAAACGCATTTGGATCGATTGATCTTTAAGAACTTGGGCAATACTTGCACCAGTGGCTTCAGCATCAATTAAAACGGCCACAAAACTTGTAATCTCGGGCATATCTAATCGAATGGCCATTTCTTTCAATGCATCAGCTTTTGAAGAACCCACTTTAATATCTTTTAGAACTATTTTAAATTCTTCACCTAAAACTGAATTCGGATCATTTGTTTTATCAACTATTTTTTGGATAGCTCCGAAAAAATCTAATCCTGCTTCAACAGATAAGGCCAATAAATCAATAAAAAATGGCATATCAATACGTACACTTAATTCCCTAGATTTTTTCGCGGCCTTACAGTGCATTTCTGGCATAAAGAATCCAATAAGACCAAGACCAACCACAAAATATGTTGGCAAATCTAACTTCAGCGAAAAATTTATAATCGCTAAAAAAATTGGAAATGCGATACCTAAAAATATTTGCAATCCAATAAATTCATCTTCATTTAGTTCTGCATTTAATCCCCCAACTTTAATCAGTTGGCGAATTTTGGATCTGTATTTTGGTGATTTGATTTTTGCAGCGTACGAAAGTGTGAACTGGTGAACAAGAGGGCGACAAATATTGATCACACGATTTTTTGATTTAATGGGCTCAGTTCCGCTAGCCCACTGTAATTGTGTTACGCCAGGTTTACCTGCCAGTAAAGACGAAACGAAAAGATAGACCGATGCGCCAGCCAGTATTAAACCTGCAAATAACATCAGTTCTGAACTACCCATAGATCCTCTTTTGCTTTATATTCATAAATATAAAATATTGGTTTGCTTTTAGTAGACCAAAAAATTGATCAAGAAAGTAACCAGTTAACTTGGGATTTATTATGTTAGAAACTAAAAATACAAAGTTCATTATCTTGGCCTCGCAATCACCAAGACGTGTAGAAATTTTAAAAAAAGCTCAGTATTTTTTTGTCTCATTCCCAGTCTCTATATCGGAAATCCCGAATGAAAACCTAAGCTTAGATGAACAAATTTTGGATATTGCCAGACGA
>JANOOI010000132.1:0-4300 GCA_031421235.1 Bdellovibrio sp. | reverse complement strand
TGTCGAGAGCGAACAGGCGCGTCTGATTCGAGTTTTTGAAGCGATGCCTAATCCAGTCGCCATATTAAATGGTCCAGATCATCGGTATACATTCACGAACTCCAGTTATCGGAATTTGCTTATTGGCGGAAAAAAAGTTGTTGGTAGGACCGTTGCCGAGGCACTTCCAGAAGCCATCGAACAAGGCTTTGGAAAACTGCTCGACGACGTCTATCAAACAGGAATTCGCATCGCCGCATCAGAAACGCCCATTGACCTTGAGCAAGCCGATGGGCAGATGAAGAAATTCTATCTCGATATTCTTTATGAGGCTGTTCGTGACGCCGACGGTGAAATTGAGGGCATTGTCGTTGTGGTCACCGATGTGACTCAGCAAGTTATGCAACGTCAGCTTTTGGTAGAAGTAAACAAGGCCGTTTCAATTCAGCAGCGAAAGCTAGATCTCATTATTACGGAAGCACCAATCGGGATTGCTCTTTTTACAGGTGCAGATCTGAAATTCGAAATTGCAAATGAACAATGGCAAGCTCTTGTTCCCAATCAGCGCACTTATATTGGCCGAACTTATGACGAAGTTTATCCGGATCTTATTCCGACAGGACTGTCAAAAATCATTAGGAAAGTTTTCGAATCAGGCGAGACGTTCACAGCTCATGAAATGCTGGTGCCGGTGATGAAAGCGGATGGCTCAATGGAAGAGCGTTATTTCGATTTAAGTTACATACGCATGACCGATGCAGATGAAGTACCCTACGGAGTCTTTTCGGTCGCGGCCAACGTTACGGATCGAGTGATGGCAAAGATCGAACTTTCAGAGGCTAAAGCAGATGCAGAGCGAGCCAACCTTTTGAAATCCGCATTTTTAGCGAATATGTCCCACGAAATCCGTACGCCACTGGGTGCGATGATTGGATTCGCAGATCTGATGCGAGATCAGGGGATTTCGGCAGGCGAACGTTCGAACTACATTAACATTCTCCTCAGAAATGGTGATCAGCTTTCGGTCATCATCAATGATATTTTAGACCTTTCAAAAGTCGAAGCTGGTCACCTAACACTTGAGTATATCGCTACTGACCACACAATAATCGGTTCAGAAGTTGTATCACTTATGCAAGTCAAAGCGCGAGAGAAAGATCTTTCTCTCGAGTACTCGGCGGACCCTTCAACACCGTCGTTAATTACGTCCGACCCTACGCGCGTCCGGCAAATTCTGCTTAATTTGGTGGGTAATGCGATCAAGTTTACGCAATTTGGCTCCGTAAAAATTCGGGCTTATGGCGGCAAAACTGATTCTGGAAAAAGAGCTTTATGTTTTGAGGTGAGTGATAGCGGAATCGGAATCTCTGCTCCACAAATAAAACGTCTTTTCCAGACGTTTTCGCAAGCTGATGAGACTACGACCCGACGATTTGGTGGAACAGGTCTTGGCCTAGCTCTTTCGCGTCGTCTGGCTCGAGCGATGGGTGGCGATATTACCATCTCTAAATCCGCTGAGGGCGTTGGAACGACGTTTCTTGTGAAAATAGCTGATGAGCCCGATAAACGATCGTCAATTTCGGATACATTTAAAGTTGAGCGGCGAAATGAGCCAGATGTAAAAGACCAATCACTTGTTGGATTGAAAATCCTAGTTGTCGACGATGCTCCAGATAATCAGGCGTTAATATGGCACTATCTAACAAAGCAAGGTGCTGCCGTCGAGTCGGCTGAAAACGGTTTGCTGGGATTTAAGACGGCGATTGCGGGAGATTTTGACCTAATTTTGATGGACATTCAAATGCCCGTAATGGACGGCTACTCAGCGACCCAGAAACTTCGGGAGGCGGGATACAGGAAGCCGATCGTTGCTCTAACGGCGCACGCCATGAATGAGATTCGCAAGAAGGCTTTGAATGTCGGATACACGGACCATCTTACGAAGCCCATCAACCCGGCCGATTTGATAAGAACGATTCTTCGGCTTACGTCTGCTCCTGTTTAGAGGAAATTCGACAAAGAGATGAGCGACAACAACGGCAAATGTCTTTTAAAGAATTTAACTTGTCGTATGTTGTAGTTGGAAATACTCTAGGTAACTGAAATTGTTAATAATTAGGAATAAAAAAGTCTCCCTACCAAACTTCATAATAATGTCTAACTATCTGAAATTACTAGTGAATTTTAAAAATAAAAATCTCATATTGAAACGCCTTTCATAGTCAATATTGACATATTAAAATTGATATGTCATAATAGATATATGTGGTTAGTTGAATTCGAGAACTCGGCAGTAGAAAAAGAAGTTACTGCACTCATAAAATCTAAAAAACTGACCACTGAGGATCAGGCGATTATTCATGCGTGGATTCAGCAAATCTCTGCTCATGGACCAGAATCTATTCGTGGTGAATTCAAATGGGCTGATCATGCTTTATATGGTGAATGGGCTGGTTACAGGTCTTCAGCATTTTCAAATCGCGGTAGAATTATTTATCGCATAGTTGATAAAAAAGTAGTTATTAAAATTGCCCGAATCACTGATGAACATGATTATAAGAAAGGTCGGAAGAAATGAAAAAGTTAGCTAAAAATCCTATCGACATATTCAAGGCAGCTAAAACCACAGGCGACTTGATTAAAGCTTTTCGTGCCAATTTTAATATTAAACAAGATGACATGGCTCATGCTTGTAAGATTTCACAGGCTAACTTTTCTGCGATAGAAAAAAATCGTCGTGAAATTGGGCCTCGTATAGCTCTGAAGCTTGCTGCCTTCATGGGGCTAAGCCCTGATGTTGTCCTTTATCCGAATGGATATGAAGCCGAGCCTGAATATAAAGAAGTGCGCGAGCGTTTTGCTTCGCTTGCTCCTGTTGCGGCGAAGGGGCGTTAAGTCTATTAAGTATGGCAAAGAAAATTAACAAAAAGGTTACAACAGTTCGAGAGCATCCAATGCATGTTCCTGCAAGTGAAAAGAACCCTTCAGGTACGACTATAAGAGATCGCCACATTAGGCGTCTAAAGGGAACCTATCTTGATTTGGCTGAAATCGAAGAAATTTTCAAGAATTACGATAAGAAAAATATAGTTTATCCTGTTAAAGAAAAATTGATTCAACCAAACAGTGATAAATATGACGAAATCATTGCAGTATGGTGTGATTACTTTAATAAAAAATTTAATACAAACCCGCCGCTAGAGCCAAATGTAGTTAAAGCACTTATTGCGAGTGAATCAGATTTTAAAGTGGACCCTCCAGGAAATCTTAAAGCTACAGGAATCGCTCAGATTACACCTGAGACACTAAAAACATTACAAGACCCTACTGGTGAGGTTAAAGATTTCATTTTTAAAAATATTCGAAAAAAAGATTTGAAGAATCCAGATGTTGCAATTCCAATGGCTATTAGGTGGCTGTCTCGTAAGAAAAGACTAGCTGAAGGAAGGCTAAGCAGAGCAGTAAGTGCGGAAGAAATTATTTTAGAATATAAGGGGATGTTAAAAAGCAAAAGTAAATTAAAAGACAGTGCGCTTAAAAAATTTAGGAAAGAATATGATCAGCTTACAAAAAAATAAATATTTAAGTATGTTTTTATTAGTAATGTTTTTGCAAGGTTGTGTAACTTCGCATTATCAAGCCAGTAAACCTAATGCGCTGGGTACTGATATTGCTGTTACTCCTGACAGAGTTATAACAGAGTGTGAGTTTATCGACAATTATACTGGAGATTACTCTGATCCATACGGATTTATGATCCATATTTTAGACAATGAGAATACGGTGCTAACCGCTAGTAGTGGAACAGTTTTGGAAAAAAAAGATTGTTTAAGATGGCAGGTTGCTGCTGATAAGATTATTCGAAATGCCAAAACTGTAACAGTCAGAGGTCGTGGCGATGCAGAAGATCCAATTGTTAAAAAAGAGTTTAAATACGCCTTTGAAAGACACGGTACTTATTTTGGTAATGGACGAAGCCTGAATTACCTGGCGATCTGGAATGACAAAGGCCAGTGTTTTGATGTCCTTAATAGAGATAACCCTTGTCCGAAGCAATAACATTAGTCAGTCTTTGTAGTTTACTTAAAGTTAAAGTGTTGTAATTATTGAAGTAGAGGTAAGGAAATGTCTCCCTACCATTTTTTGTGATAATTAACGGAGATTTAGTTGATAAAAAAACCAGATCCAAAACTACAACAAATACTAGCTGCGCTAAAAGAAGAGTTTAATCCAAAGCAGATATTTTTGTTTGGTTCGCAGGTTAATCAGCAAGCCCACAATGAAAGCGACTATGTCTTTGTTCTTGTCGTGCGAGAAACAA
>JANOOI010000131.1:0-7193 GCA_031421235.1 Bdellovibrio sp. | reverse complement strand
TGGTTAAAAGTTGGCTCTGGTCCAAAATCTGAAAAATTAAAATCAGATCCGCTAGGTGCAGATTGATTCATTGATTGATCAGTCGTGTTTCCAGCAGTGGCTTGGCCCGCTCCTAAAAACTGAACTGTTGAAGCAACGATTTCAGTTGAGTACTTTTTTTGGCCATTGTCTTCCCAAGAACGTGTTTGAAGTTTTCCTTCAACATAAACTTGGCGACCCTTTGCTAAATATTTACCACACAGTTCGGCTAATTTACCCCAAACAGTGATACGATGCCATTCAGTGCGCTCTTGTTTTTGGCCATTTTTATCTGTCCATGATTCGCTTGTGGCTACGTTTAAACGTGTCACTGTAGAACCTTGTCCTACGGCTTTCATTTCAGGATCCTGACCTAAACGACCTACGATGATAACTTTGTTAATTCCAGACATAAACCCTCCCTTCTATTTTTTGCTATTGGGTGCCTGATGAGTCAATTAAGACTTTGTTACTGCAGATAGAATAAGCATGATTTGGGCCATATTCAGCTATGGGTCAAATAAGTGCTCGCAATCGATGCAGTTCGGATTTCGGATTGAAGGGGTATTATGAGTTAATTCAGCTGGTCAGTTGAGATTTGAAAACTGCGGTGGCATACCAAGTCCTGCAGCCTGAAGTTTAAATCGGTAGCGTGTAACACCGATATCTTCTTTTTTATAAGTATCAATAAAGTTCAGAAAAAATCCTGCGCGTTCTTTAAAAGCGGGCTTCGCTGATAAATCAATACTTAAATTATAATCACCAAGAACAGGGGTAATCTGCCCACCGTTGTTCACGAAACGAAGACCGACATCACCCTTAATGTTTCCAAAGAAATCATCACTGGGTTGACCAAGCTGGGCGTTTTCTATGACCATTTTGCCATTATTTAAACGTCCTTTGATATCGATTTTTTTCATTTTAATTTCTGGCAAATTTAAATTTCCCATATCTCCTAGCAGCACGTTTGTTGAAGGTAATTCAAAATTAGAAATTGTAAAATTTATTTCACCATCAGGTTGTTCGGCAAAGGTTAAATCAGCCGTTAATTTAGTATTCACATTTAAAGCCCCGGTGATGGGAATAGATAATTTAAATGTTTCATGAATTTTTTTAAGAGAAAGTTGATCTGCTGAAAGATCAACGACTGATTTAAATAAACCTGATTCTAGTTTTTCACCAGGAGTAATACTGACATCTAGATTGCCACCTAGTAAGCCATCAATATGTAAATGTCCACCGGGTTGTTTTTTGATCAAAGCTAATATTGAGGGTTTTATAGAAACTTGATCCATAGTTAAACCATCAAGCGCAGCTGTTTCAACAATCGCGTTTTCTAAGTTTACAGATGCTGTGATCGGGTTAAGACTTAAATCATCGAATTGAAAATAAACAGCTTTATTAGTTATTTTTGAAACCTGTGTGGATATAAAATCGTTTAAATCTTTGAAAGGAAAAAGCGCAAATAAGAAAACAACGGTCAATAAAACTGTAGAAACGATTTTCCATTTATGAGCCAGTAAAAAACGAATAGTTTTGATTATTAAATTCATCATAATGTTGAAGAGTCCTCATTTTTTGAGTTCTTCTTTTTAGGATTGATCGGTTCTGGTGGGGCTTCAGGTAAAAGTTCAGGAACCTTAAGGGCATAAATTTTATATTCGACATCAAAATAGCCAGCTAATTCAGTATTCGCGTTAATCAGAAGATCCTTAATTTTTAGTGCCGGTGATAAATTTGTTAACTGGGTTCCAATATCGACAATTTGTCGCAAATTTAATTTGGCTAATTTAACTTCAACCACATCAGCTAATAAACTTTGCGGGATTAAGCGTCCTTCAGCTTGCGTATTAGTCACGCCAACAATTTGTTCTGGTAACAGACGGGCATTTTGTAAAGAGGTTTGAATGGTTAAAACTAATTGTGAACCCGTAGGCGGCTGTGCCATTTGTAATTGGCCAGATGAATCCCTGAACGTTTTAAAAAGATCACGTATTAAATTTCTTTGCGTTTCAAATTGTTCAATTTGTGTTGATGAAACTTGAATTTGCGAAAACGGAACATAAATTAATATTCCAACAAGTGATGTGAAAAAAACAATTTGTGCGATTTTCTGACCAGACGGAGTCAAATTTTCATACTTATCACGCAATTGATTGTAAGATTCAGTGTCTTTTATTTTATCCCAAGTTTGTAAAGCTTGTGATTTAAGTTGTTCGCCGAGCTCTTCAAATCGACTCATTAGTTAAGCCCTCGGTCTGTTTTAAAACTGATAGAAAAAGCGACTTTATTAGCAGTCGCTGGTAAATTCGGAGATTCTTCTTTCATTTTTTTATCAACAGCTAAAGCTGATAAGCGTTGGCTGAATAAAGTGACTTCACGAGGGGACGTTGCATAGCCAGCTATTTTAACCAGATCATCTTTAATTTCAAAAGATGTGAGATCAATTTGAACTTGATCTTTTGCTGGCGAAACTTCACTGACTTGTTTTAAAATATCAAGTGGTGAATTGAGCAAGGCTACTTTAGATAAACTTTTAAATTCTTGAGCTTTTTTCTTATTATCAGTGATATATTTTTTAACTCCACGTTCATTGGCCTGACGTTTCGGAAGACGGGCTACACTTGTCGCTTGTTGCTTAAGGGCTTCTTCGCCCTTTGCAGCTAAATCAGTTGAAAACGTTTCACGAAACGATCCCCAGGCAAAAAATACGATCAGACCCGCAGCAGCGATTTGTAAAACAGCACCCCAGTTTTGCCAAAAAATATTAAATTTATTATTATCACCGGCGAATTCGCCTTTCATAAATTGCAAAGCTGGATTACGCGGTTTTCTAAATGCTTCTAGCGCAATACCAATTGCTGTTGCAAACCGGGTTTGAATAGATTCTAAGGGAATTTCAAATGTATTTGACTTGTTTGGATCTAAGTAACGATCGACTAAAGAAACAGTGTTACACGGGACTTCTAAATTTTGTGTTAAGAACGCACCAAGGTTTGGCAGCAATGATAAACCACCAGATAATTGTGCTGATTGAATTTCTCCGTGAAATTCACTTTTGATTTCTAAAAATGACATTTGTAAATCACGAATAAATTCACGCAAAGGTTTTTCAATTGTCGATGCTAAATTAGCCGAATCGAAATCTTGCCCTGTTTTAACTAACAGAAGGCTTGCTTGTGTTTGTAAAATTTTTTGAGCTTCAACGTAAGGGACTTGATATTTGCGAACGATTTCTTGGATAATTAAATCAGCGCCCCACATGAGGCTGCGCACAGAAACAACACGCTGATCAATCTGGGCACACAGTAAAGTTCTTTTATGACCAATGTTTAATGTCACTTGTAAATTTGTTTGAACAGCGGCTTGGTTCAAAGTGGCTTGTTCAACACCATCTAAACCGTCTGTCGATGGTGTTGCAAAAGGCCCGGTATCGGCAGGGTAAGTCGGAACAATACCGTCGGGATCTTCAACTAAATTAGTAAAAGCTAAACCATCAACAGTTAATGTATAAGGTTCGATACCAAAATCTTTGGCTAAGCTTAAAGATTTTTCGATATGTGAAATGGGTGCCGCAATCGCTAAAACGTGAGCTGAAAAGCCTTCGTAAAGAATAGCTTTAGAATCAAAAAGACAAAGATCAGGATCAAATGGAATATCTTCTTCCATTTCAAATGAAAGACTTTTTAAAATTTTTGATCTATCTGCAAACGGAAATTGTTTTTTACGAACAGTGACTTTATCTTGTTTCAAAGATGTAACGATGCGGACATTGCTGGTGTCAATTCGACTTAAAGTTTGACGAACATATTCAATCGCTTCGATTTCACGATCATGATCAGAGCCTTCTGCAGATAATTTTTTTTCATAAACAGCAGAGACATAAATATTTTTTTTAGTTTGATTTAATTCGACAATTTTTATTGAATCTTCGCCGAAATCAATACCCAGTGCGCGCATGCTGCCCCTTTTGTGCTATTTACATCACTAGAACGCTGATTAAAACTCTGACCAGTATACGATACGTGGGCGGCCCTTGGGAAGAGTAACTTTAGCAGGAGCATTGGGCTTTGGTCCAGCTGCTGGTGGTTGTGGAGGCGTTATGCCCGCAGCTTCGTCAGCTTCTTTTTTTTCTTGATCAAGATAACCTTTGATTGCGGCACCGGCTTTTTGTGTATCAATTACGTAAGCTAATATTTTTTTCTGTACAGATCCAGGCCCGCTGCCAGTTCGACCGACAGCTTCGATTTTAAAATTTATTACTTTGTCACAGATAAAAGGAATTTTATCAAATTCTGGATTAAGTCTAGCACCTTTACTTTCAACAAAACCTTTAAAATCATTTCGACATTCTTCGGACGTTCCACCAACAAAAGGTCCGCCTTTTTCTGGATCATTTCTGCGATCAAGAGCTTCTTTGACAGATTCAAGTGTTAATCCTATATCTAAAGATTTTAAAACAGATTCGCTAGCGGTGTTAGGGTTAATGGCTTTTGATCCGTATATCGTGACCTGCGGCGATAACAAAGTAAAAAATTCTTCATTCATGCCGGGGATTAATCGTAATTCATCGATTGTGCGAAAGCCTCTGTTCGGTGGGAATTTATCACCCAGCTCAGAAAAAGCTGATTTTTTATCGCCACCGTTATCGGATTCAGTTTTATCAGTCATCCAATCAGCAATGCGGTTAATTAATTCAGTAAAATTAAAATTTTGATAAACTTCTTTAAATGAATCATCATTTTCAATTTTACTTTCAAAAATATTTAATAATTGTTTTTTTGTGACTTCACGCAAAGTTTTAGAAGGTGAGCCTAAATCATTGATATCAATTTTTGAACCTTCATCGGAAATCGAATGTGAATAGGATCCCTGAAATAAAGCTTCTTTAGAAACTTTCTCGACCCCGTCTTTATCAATAATTGTGGCATCACTGGCAAGTGGCAGTGGCCATGCAAAAGGAAAGCTCCAGATCTGATTAATTTGTGAAGCAAAGCTGGGTGGTAGGTTAGCATTAGCGACTTGCTGATAAACCTTAATTCGAAATAAAGCAATTTCTAAACTGTTTCTTGCTGCATAGAAAGCCTTGATGCGATTAATTTCTTGAGAATTAACCACGAATTCAATTGTTGAATCTTTTGAAACTTCGGTGGCTACAAAAACCATCAGCATTAAAGTTGTCATGGCTAAAATCAGAGCCAAACCCTTGTTGGATTTCTTATTTTTACTACGAATTGGATTATAAAAAAATCGTGTGAGGTTTATTTTCATGGTGACCTCATGGGCCCGCCGGAGGGCGATTAGGTGACGGATTAGCTTTTGGTTTCACATTGTTTGGGAAATGCAGTGGAATCACATATTCTAATGAATATTCGCGCTTTTTTTTATCTAATTCTCGTTCGATGGATAAAGTTATTTCAACAGCATCTGGAAAAATATTTTTAGTTGAATCATCTTGGCCGCCAATGGTTTTCCAGCTATCGATCCATTCTTTTTTACCTTCGCCGATGTAGCGAATTTTAAATGTTTTAATATCTTCTAATAAAACTGACTCAGTACCGCCTTCAGTGACGTCTTCGTCAGTTATTTTTTGTACGCGGCGGTAAAGACATTGGCTGGTTGTCTCTTTAGTTAAATTTCGACAAGATTTAAGAGAATAACCAACTTCAATAAAATCAGCTTGAACTTCGTTGGCTAAAAAACGACCGTTGTTTAAAGTGACAAAATTAATTTTTTCTGCTTCGCCTGAAAAATGAGTCGCAGGATCAACACGTTGTGTTTTTCTGGGCTCAACAGGTGGCGCAGGTACGCCTGCAGCCGGCGGGGCTGGTTTTGTGGCCACATCAAAAATTTCTTTTTCAAAATCATAGTGATTGTATGCTTGATAAATATCTGCGCGCATAACTTTGATAGCATCGCGCAAAGAGGAAACATCTTCAACTTCAGCTTGAATTTTTCTCTTTGCTTTTAAAGCCCGGCTTAATGACGCTGCAATTAAAACTGATAATGTTGATAGAATCGTAATTGCTAAAATAACTTCTATAAGACTAAAACCTTTTTTTTCGGAGTTTTTTTGTGATCTCATCGCTCAGCCACCGGCACCTGGTAAAGGCAGCGGTTTGTCAAAATCAACCATATAAAAAACCACATCAACAACGATCGGTTTCTTTTTTTCAGCGTAAGAAACTTCGATCTTTATTTCACGAATAGATTTATTCAAATGTTCAGTAAATATTTTCATAATTGACACAAGATCTATATTTTCACCCTCACCTGGTGTGCCAAAAAGTGGGCTTAAATCAGGAATATTGATTTCTTGAGAAGTCATTTGCCATGAATATCCAGGAAGTTCACTTCCGAAAGTATCGGATTTTTCTTCTGGAATTGTATCAATTGGTTTTCCGCGAAATTCACGTTCGACTTCAATGATTTTTCTTTCTAATAGCGAAGCCAGTTGAACTTGAATCTGAGTTTTTCGAAGACGAGTGTAAGTGCCAGCCCATGAATTGGCTAAAATAAATAAACCAGAAGCCATGACCATCATAGCCAATACAACTTCAATTAATGTGAAAGCTTTTCTATTCATTCTGCACATTGGTTTACTCGTTTAATTATCGGCTAAGGTCTTTTAAAGACTTTGCTCCGTCTATGATATCAGCTTGACCTGTGATTGAGTTAAAGACAAGCGTCCAGACATTTTTTCTAGGATCAACGATTTGCAGCGCAATAGGTTCGATAAATCCTTGCGGGAAAAAGTGCACGTAACCGACACCTTCGGTGAAAGTTGCATCTTGAGGTCCGCTTTCAACAGATTTAATGATGTATCCACCGGGTAAATCAACTGTGGCCTTAGCGTAACTGCTGTCTAATTGGTAGGGGGATGTAATTTGTGATTTTTCATCTGAAGAACTAGCGCCTTTTTCTTTTTGTTCACGTTCTTTTTCTAAAAAAGCTTTATCGAGCAGGGTAGGAGAAGATGATTTTTCAACCCAGTAGCTGCCT
This sequence comes from Bdellovibrio sp., assembly GCA_031421235.1. Classification (GTDB taxonomy): domain Bacteria; phylum Bdellovibrionota; class Bdellovibrionia; order Bdellovibrionales; family Bdellovibrionaceae; genus Pseudobdellovibrio. Next base: position 173 of record JANOOI010000131.1, on the reverse strand, counting down.
GCTTCGGCATCGATTTTAAAAGCGATACGGTAAGATGTATTATAAAGCTTAGCCCGATTTCTGACTTGTTTCACAGTCAAAATGAGTTCGCGAAAAACAGTTCGATTATCCATTTTTTTGAAAGACAATCGAGGGATGGCCAAGGCTAAGATGGCCCCGACAATCATGATGAC
>JANOOI010000130.1:0-3813 GCA_031421235.1 Bdellovibrio sp. | reverse complement strand
TAGGTTACACGTTGGCGCATGTTGTTCATGCCTACGGTTCAATGTGCCAGTCGATCACTGAAGTGGCCATGAAAAAAAATATCGCTATTACTCCGCAAGAATTTAATGATCTTAATAGATGTTTGGATGTGGCCATTGCCGGTGCGGTCACCACATTTCAAGACGTTCGAAATGCGCAGATCAGCAATCAAGAGGTTGAGCATATTGGTCAACTGGCCCATGAATTACGAAATGCTCTTGGCACTGTTGTCATGTCGCTTGATTTGATAAAAGAGGGTGCGTTTGGTTTTAAGGGAAACACCGGTCAAGTTTTAGACCGAGGTCTAGAGCGCATGGAAGAACTGATTGATCGGGCAATGACCGAAGTCAGACTGCGTGTAGAACCAAAAGTGGTTTCTGAATCTGTGAATTTACTTTTGCTAGTCGATCAAATTGTTGCAACAGCGGGAATCGAAGCCAAGTCGAAAAATCAAACTTTAGAAATAAAAATTAATTCTGAGTTTTTTATTGAAGCAGATCGTCAGCTTATTTATTCTGCCATTTCAAATTTAATTCAGAACGCCATCAAGTACACCCGTGACGGTGGTCAAATTCAGATCCGTAGCCTTGTTCACGGACAAAATGTCATCATTGAAGTTGAAGACGAATGCGGCGGTATTTCAAACACGAAGGCAGATCTTTTCAAGGCTTTTGAACAAGAAAATGAAAATCGCACAGGACTGGGGCTTGGGCTTACAATCGCACGACGAGCAGTTAAATTAAATCACGGTTCAATCAACGTGCGAAATCTTCCTGGTAAGGGCTGCATTTTCAGAATCGCATTACCCAACAAAAAATGAGTGACAAAGTTTGTCACAAATAGATCAAAATAATACACTTAAAACATTTAAATACCTGGCAGCTTGTTTATAAGTAGCTGCCATTCTTGCAGCGTAGTTGCTGCGGGAGTATTTATGAAATATGCACTGATTGGCCTTCTATTCTTATCGACGGCGAATGCCGGTATTAACGATGACATTTACGCCTATAGATATATAGGACGCCAACTTATAAAAACCTATGCCGAACAGATTAATGCGTCGGCGCCGGCCAATTTGGCTGGCGCTAATAGTGCAAACAGTGCAAACAAGTGCCTGCCGCTTTATAAAAATGTTCTGCGAAATAAAGTCCTAGATATTCGCTACGCTTTAGGATACTTCGACGACACCAGAGGGGTTGATATTCGTTGGAATAACAAAAACTGGGGTTATTCGCCCAGCCTTGATATCGGTATATTTCATAGTATCCGGGATACGCTGACTGAACGCTGTAAAAATAAGTCACAACTTAATTTAAGCGGTTTTAGTGAAACTGGAGATCCAAAATTAGGTAAAGTCATGTTGCAGAAGCAAGTTCAAATTCACGGTGAAGACATCCTAGTTCGAATTGCATTAACACATGCTTCCGCATCAGAATCATTTATTGAAAATACGCGTTCACAAAATCAGCGCCAAGCCTTTTTAACGAAACAGTCTGAAGAAAATTACTTTGGTGGCATCGGTCTTGCCGATGTTGTTATCTATAATGGTCATTCTAGAAACGGCGGTGGACCCGATTTTAATCCGCCCATTTTAGATGGTCATATGAAAACAGATTATAATGGTTATTATGAGATTCAAAGACCTGGTATCCGTCGGGTTTTAGATCTTGTTCAAACAGCGGAAAACAGAGAAAGTGTACTGGCCTTTTTTTCTTGTTATTCTAAAAAACATTTTTACAAAGACATACTTTTAGCAAACCCAGAACAACGATTGATCTTATCTGCAGAAACCATTGATTATTATGATTCTTTAAAAGCTTCAGTGGGCTATCTTGAAGGTTTTATGCGTGGCGCTTGTGGTCAGGATTTAGCAGATATAGCGAAGCAAGGCGACCGTATTAAAAATGGGTTTCAGGGATTTCAAATCAAGTGAAAAATTTAAAGATTTTTTCTATCGGCCTTATTCTTTTTTCAAGTTGCATAAGCTACGGTGGTGTTGATGCACCAAGTTTTATAAATCAGCAGTGCAAACAGTTTGTTAAGTCTATTGAACAAACCCACGTTTATGGGTGGCTTAAGGTTGCTGAAACACCGGCAAATTTGGATAGAATTTCAGTTTTTTATTATTTTTCAAAAAAAGCATCGTTGAAAAATCCAGTTATTTTCTTTAACGGTGGGCCCGGCTTAAGTTTTCAAAGTTACAATAAGTCTATGGAAGACAGTAAAAGAAAATTTATTTTGGATCAAAAAAAGGATATTGATTTCATTTATATGGATCAGCGTGGCGCGGGTTGTTCTTCTGCTTATCCTGTGGGGATTGATAGTCGTACGATTGAAAAATTAAAATGGTATGGCTCTGCGGGAATTGTGCGTGACGCCGAAGAGCTTCGTAAATTGCTGTTGGGAAATAATAAGTGGAAGATTTTCGGCCAAAGCTTTGGTGGTTATGTCGTTTATCGCTACTTAGAAATGTATCCCCAGGCCATATCGAAAGCCTACGTTCATGGATACGCTCTTGGACATTCAGATTTGGACGTCAGTCACGCACGTATTCTAAATCATGGTATTGTGCTTGAATCTTATTACAAAATCTATCCATCGGATCGAAAGCGTTTAATTATTTTAAATAAGTATTTATCAGATAAGAATAAGTGTTTTAAAAAAGAAAATACTGAGGTTTGTGGTTTCGAGATACTTCCTAATTTGGTGCAAAGAATCGGATTCAAATCCAATTGGGAAACTTTGCATTTGCAAATCGAAAGATTTGTGCCGAACGACCGGGTTTCAGAGCAAGCCATTTCAGATTTTGTAAAGCAAATGGTCAGGTTTTCTGATTATCATACGAAAAGAGTCGTGGGTGAAGATTACTTTGAAAAATACAGCGCGGCACTCCATTTTATTGGACTCTATGACATGAACAACTCTGCTTTGGACTATGAAAAGTGTTTAGCTATTTATCAGAAAATGGAGAAAGAATCTAAAATCAAAGTCGGTGAAAGTTTGTTAGATGAATGTAAAGCTCCGTTTCAACACGGTTACAAAGATCAAATAAAACCAATCCTTGCAAATAAAGTTCAGGTTTCCGAATCAAATTTTGTACAGATGGCTAAGGTGAAATCCAACATTTCGAAACACAATATTTCTTTGTATGTATATTCTGGAAGTTTCGATAGCTTCATTCCTAAAAGTTTATTTCAAAAAGAAGTGAGTTTCTTAGGTGATTCGGTGAATTACATGAATTTTCTGAATTCAGGCCATGAAGGTTTTATGACTGAAGCCCAAATTTTTCGAAATCTAGCTGAATAGTAGAAGTATTCCAGTAATTTCTCATATATTGATCTACTTCATACATATGATTAAGTTTGGTTTTAACCCAATCAATGCTATCTATATTTTCCGGGATGGTATGAAAATCCTTGTTCATTTTTTCGATGTAATCATCATAGTTTTTTAAATCTTACTCAACCCGAGGATGTGTTGAAGCGCATGCGCTATTAGTTACGATAAGAAAAAATGCAAAAGCCAAATAATGAATTTTAGATTTCATTTGGCGATATTAACTTTGTATGGGTTCAAGAATCAAGTAATTGGCGTTCCAAGGAGATTTTTGTAAAATCTGTTTCTACAGAACGCTTTTAATTTATTAAGCTGGAGTCAATGAGTAGACAATTAAAGTTTCTTAGTTCTTCATTTTAAGCAAGATATCACAATCGTTCATTTCGTACTTTTCGCGAGGAGAATTTCCTCATCAGCGTGCTCAAATCCGCGGAGTCATGTTCACCTTGCGGTTTGTT
>JANOOI010000129.1:0-11969 GCA_031421235.1 Bdellovibrio sp. | reverse complement strand
CAATTGTGTATTGAACTTCTAGTGGTGATGTGACCGGTGCGATATTCCATTCAGGAATACTAAAATGATTTGAAAAGTTTCGTCCACCTGTTGATTTATCTGTTGATCGATTCATCATTAATCGAATCGAATCTTTCATATCTAAACCCATTGCGATCAGTGTGGGTGAACATCTGTAGTGCAAATGAAAGTAGTCATATTTAGGGCCTTGGCCTTTACGGGCTAACATTCCTAACGGGACGCCCCAAGCTTCTTCTCCTGGGCCGCCGATCCAAAAAAAAGATTCACCCGCACGGTAAATTTTAATGAGTCGTTCTTCCAAAACACGAGACTTCACCATTAACGAATGCATTTCCAAAAGTAGGCTTGACGATAGTCCCGAGAATGATTTGCTTGAATCCAGATTTTGACTGTCCATTGATTTTTTCATCGTTGGTAATATAGCAAATTCATTTGATTTTTTGCTATCTAAGAAATTCTAACAAGCTGCGCATAAGCCCAATTAGGCGGCAGTCGGTCTGACGTAAAAAAGGGCCAGACAAAATTAAACTTATGATAATTTAACAGAAACTTGTTAGACTACAAAAGTGGGACCCGATTTATGAACATACTTATCGTTGACGATTCAGCAGTTTGCGCAAAATTAGCGTCTCAAGCTGTTAGTAAATTTGGCACACCCAGTGTGATTTCTGAAATAAAAGAGGCCATGTCTGCAATTCACGAAAAACACTGGGACCTAGTCATTTTAGACATACACTTAGGCAACGCTAATGGCTTTCATGTTTTTGAGGAAATGCAAAAACATCCCAATTTAAAAAATATTCCTGTCATTTTTGTTTCTGGTGACGGTGAAATTTCACAGAAATCGATGGCTTTTTCCTTAGGTGCTGATGATTACATTGTTAAACCTTTTAATTTTTTAGAACTTCAAATGCGGGTTGGTCGCACATTAAAAAGATTGAATCAACAACAAGAATATATCGAAGTTAGTTGCTTCAAGCTTTCGACACATCAAATGTATTTTGAAATTTTAGGCGAAAAAGCGACTAAAAAAATCGATCTATCTCCTAAAGAATATCAATTACTTAAATTTTTTATGGAAAACCCGAATCAAATTTTCACAAGACAACAATTACTTAATAAAATTTGGGGCAACGATATTTATATCACTGACCGGACCGTTGATACTCATATTTATTCTTTAAGAAAAAAAATGGGTGATCAATCTCACTATCTTGTTAGTGCCAGATCCTGGGGCTATCAGCTGGCTTTACAGGGAGCTGTTCCTAAAAAACATAAAAAAACTTCTTAGTCGCAAATGAAGCAACAAGTTGAATTAAAAAATGAGTTATATAATCGTTTTTTTATAGCTCAACAAGAGCTCTCGACCTAGTTGAATTGCTAAGATCAATTGTTCAACATCTAAAGAAGTTATTTGATCGCTATTCCTGTGTTTTGTATCAATTTTAAAGCAAAGCTCTGACATTTCTGACAATCCTAAACTTCCAGAACTTGATTTTAATTTATGAGCGATTTGACCGATCACTTCTTGCTGATCTTTTCCGACAACTTGATTTAGTTTTTGTATAACATGAATACTTTCATCAATAAATAAATGAATCAGTTCAATAACTAAGTCTTGACCACCTATCGACAGTAATTCGTCTAAATTTTTTTTATTCAGTTCGTTCAAGCCGCGGATTCCCCTGTGTTTTTTTGTCGATCACGCTTCACTAAATCAATATACTTTTTAAAAACCATCAACTGTTTATGTGGAGAAAATTCTTTTGATAAATAGCCACTCACATGCAGCCATTTACTTAAAGGAATATTTAAATGTGACATAGGAAGCCCTGAATAAACCAGCACATAAGATTTTTTGTCACGACTTAAATCCCTTAAAATTTCTTCAGCTTTAATCAAAGTATCACGCCCGCTAATATGTGGCATGTTCCAATCTATTATAATTAAATCGTAGTGATTTTTTTTCAGCTTGTCTAAGGTTTCTTGACCATCATTGACAAAATCACTGTCGCAACCCAACTGGGTCAAACAATATTGTGCCATCAGTCTAGAGCTCTCACTGTCATCCGCAACTAACACCTTTGGTCTTCTCATATACGTGCCTCCTTAACCATGCATCTAAGATAGCTTATTTATTTAAAAAAAGATTTGTGTTTAACGTCATGAATTCTTGACATAAAATCTAATATCTCGTGAACTTAATACGCTCTAATATATGAGATCACAAAGCTGACCTTACGGGAGACCTTATGGAAACAATTTTAAACGAACTTGGCACTGAGGACTCGCTTCTATTATATATTCAAAAAATCAACGAATCGGCGGATCAATATAAGACACTTGTGATTTTTGCAGCGGAAAACAATCCTATATCTGACGAGGCTTACAAAAAACTTTTCGCTCAAAGCCATATTGACATTACAGGTGGGATATTCCCACAACTTCGATACAACGATAAAATTATTGAAAAAGGCTTTTTACTGACTCCTCTTGAAAAGGCCCTCAAATATGAACTTATTCACAATATTTCGTCTGAAAAAACCGATTTAGATTTTTTGGCCAAAGAAGCTGCTAAAAAATTAAATTCTTGCAAAAGTCTTGTGATATGGGTGGATGGACTGAGCGAGCGTATATCTGTTTTATTAGCTTCAGTATATGATTATTTTGGTGCTCATATTAACTATTATGGCGGTGGTGCAGGACGTACAACAGGGCGTGCAAACTGTATTTTCGGACACAAAGATTTATTTCAAGACTGTGCCTTACTGATTGAATCTGAATACATTTCTTACACCAGCGTAAAACATGGTTATCAACTTTTTTCAGGACCGCACATCGTCAATAAATCAGTTAATAATTCCATTTTAGAAATAGACTACACTGATGCATTTGATTTTTATTCTAAAATCCTTAAGAAAAGTGGTCTCCAAGAAATCAACAGCCAAAATTTAGTTGATCATTACGCCAAATTCCCAGTTGGCATTCACAAATATGACGGAACTATTATTGTTAGAGACCCCCTGTCGACTGACGGCAAAAAATTATTGTGCATTGGCGATGTGCCAGAGGATTCTGTTATTTACATTCTTATAGGAAACGACGATTACGTTGTTACGGCCGCTACAGATGGCGTTAAAGATTTATTAGTTAAACACTCAGACATGAAAAGTGTTTTTGTCATCGATTGTATTAATCGATTGCGCTATTCAGGCACTGATTATAATCAATGCGTACGCGCCGCATCAGATCTGATGAAGGGGAAAAAAATTGTTGGTGTTTTCAGTTTAGGTGAAATCGCAAGTGATGGGGATCACCCCTTAGAATTTTTTACTAAATCTATTGTTCTATGTGGTCTTGATCTATCATTATGAAAATAAATAATGAACTGAATATTAAAATACTAAGTCTTAAATATGAACTGACTTCATCGATTGGTCTGCATGTTGAATTGTCAAAAATGCTCAAAGCATTTATGATTCAGACGGCTCAAAAACTACTTGTTCACAGTATTCATGTAGTTTGTAATGGAAAAGAACTTCACCTTGACGAATCTCTGTCAGAACTTGATGATTCATATCATTACCCAACGGCTCAAAAAAAATGGTTTTTTGAAAATAAAGCTCATTTCAGTCAAAATTCGTCTGATGAAAATTATTTTTTTTATTGGCGTACACGTAAAAATTATGAAATTTTTATTATCAGAAAAAAAAATGAAATTAACCAAGAGACCGCCCATGCTCTAGAACCTCTTCTTAATAAATTAGATTTAGCCATTGAAGCCTGTGTTGAATATGAAAGGGCTAAGTCATTACGAGCCATCGCCATCGAAAGAGAAAAAGTTGTTAGCGAAGCCATGAAAGCAGCTGAGGAGTCCAATCGTGCAAAAAGTGAATTTTTGGCGAACATGAGTCATGAATTGAGAACTCCGCTAAATGGTATTTTGGGAATGACACAAATACTACTTCATTCAAAACTAACTTTTGATCAACAAAATGACATTTTGACTTTAAAAAGCTCCGCAGAAACTTTGCTTAAAATTTTAAATGATATTCTTGATTTCTCTAAGATTGAAGTTGGTAAACTTAATCTTGAAAATATTGCATTTAATTTAAGGAAAGAACTCAGCGATTTTTTTAAATTAGCCAGCAGTGTGGCTGATCAAAAAAATATTGATTTTACATTCTTTTTTGATCAAAATATTCCAGAGTATGTTTTTGGTGATCCTTTAAGAATTAAACAAATCGTCATGAATTTAGTTAACAATGCGATGAAATTTACATCGCAAGGTCATGTCAAAGTTAATATTTTAGTTTTATCAACAACAGAACAAATTGTTAATTTAAAAATTGAAGTCATCGATACTGGCGTGGGTATTCCTAAAAACAAACTAGACGATATCTTTTTAGCTTTCAATCAAGCTGACAGTTCCACAACTAGACAATACGGCGGAACGGGTTTAGGTTTGTCGATTTGTGCCCAGCTGGCGCATCTAATGGGTGGCGCTATTTATGTGAATAGTATTCATGGCCAAGGATCAATGTTTGTGTTTACTGTGACTTTAGAAGTCACTAGCCAATCCATCATAGATCAATCTGTTTTGATTATTAATGAAAATAAAGATACGCCTGTTGAAAAAAGGCAGCTCAAAATATTATTAGCTGAAGACAATTTGATTAATCAAAAAATCACTGTCGCGTTTTTAAAGCGCTTAGGTCATCTTGTTGACATAGCAGATAATGGGCGCATTGCTATCGAAAAGTTTCAATCCCATTCTTACGATCTCATTTTGATGGATATTCAAATGCCAGAAGTCAGCGGTTTTGAAGCTACGTCAGCCATTCGTGATATAGAAAAAAAATCGTCAAACCATGTTCCTATTATTGCTTTGACTGCGCATGCTTTGGTTGGCGATAAGGAAAAATGTCTCCGATCTGGCATGGATGATTATCAAACGAAACCATTATCTTATGAATTGCTTGAAAGATCTTTATCGAAATATTTATAACTTGACGTTAGCAAAAGACACTACATATTTAGTAGTGTCAGATAAGGAGCACGCAATATGAATTTTATTAAAAGATTTGGTTTCATGATCGTCATTAACGTTCTAATTATGATTACTATTAACGTGATCATTTCAGTTCTAGGAATCCAGCCCTATTTAGGCGCTCAAGGAATTAATGTCGGCGGTCTTGCCGCGTTCTGTCTAATTTGGGGCTTTGGAGGAGCTTTCATTTCACTTTTTATTTCTAAATTCATGGCTAAAAAAATGATGGGTGTGCAAATCATTGAACCCGATACTAGAAATCCACAGGAACAATGGCTTGTTCAAACTGTTTACCGCTTAGCTCGGAATGCTCAACTTTCAAAAATGCCGGAAGTCGGGATTTACCAAGGCCAAGAAATGAATGCTTTTGCGACTGGTCCAAGCCGTTCAAATTCTTTAGTTGCTGTTTCCTCAGGTTTATTACAGCAAATGAACAAAGACGAAGTTGAAGGCGTTATAGCTCATGAAGTAGCCCATATCTCTAACGGTGATATGGTGACGATGACTTTAGTTCAAGGTGTTGTGAATGCGTTCGGTATGTTTTTGGCAAGACTTGCGGCTCATGCTTTAGCTAGCAATGTCGAAGAAAAAAATGCACCGATGGTTCGAATGATTGCGACTATTGTATTTGATATTGTTTTTAATATTTTAGGCATGTTTGTTGTATCGTACGTGTCACGCCAACGTGAATATCGTGCTGATGCAGGTGCCGTCACTTTGGGTGGAAAAGATAAAATGATTCGCGCTTTAGAACGTTTAAAACACGAATTTACACCACCACCAGAAGAAAAAAGCCCTGTAGCAAGTTTGCAAATTTCTAATCGAAAAGCTGGATTTATGGCATTGCTATCAACACATCCAGCTTTAGATGAACGCATTACAAGACTTAGAGCTATTTAGATTTAGTACATACCTTATATTATTTTATATCTTAGCTAATTATTTTATCGCTGCGCCTAAGCCGTATTTATTTGGCGAATTCTGATATTCAGCTTGGGCAGCAGGTAACCACTGGGTCAGATTACCTTTTCGACGATCATCTGATGGATGGGTCGATATAAATTCAGGCCCACCAGCACCGCCTTTACTAGCTGCCATTCTTTCCCAAAGGCGGATCGATTCTGATGGTTCATAACCAGCGCGGGCCATATATAACTGACCCTCTTGATCGGCATCCGTTTCATCAGATCTTGAAAATTTTCTTTGATAAAACATCAAGCCAAACCCTGCAGCTAATCCACCAAGCTGACTGAGCTGTCTACATTTTTCAGTTTTACATAACAGCGCACCACCGATTGCAGATGCTCCTGCGATAGCTAGACCGTAGTAATTTTGTTGTTTAGCTCTGGCATAGTTTTGCAATCCATGAAGTAAAGTCGCATGCGCCACTTCGTGACCTAAAACGGCAGCCAATGCGGCCTCAGTTTTTAATACAGGCATAATCCCGGTGTAAACAGCAATTTTTCCGCCCGGCATACACCATGCATTCACTTCCGGACCATCAATCAAAATATATTCCCATTGATAATTTTTTCCAGAAGCTTTTGCAATACGTTCAGAAACTTTCTGAACCATTGCAGTCCATTCTTTATTATTTGAAATTTTCGCTTTGGATTTGACCTCTTGAAAGGCCTTAGCTGCTTCGATATTAATTTCTTCTTCGCTAATTCCTGCCGCTTCAGGTGAAGTCGCACAACTTGTTAATTGTGCGACTATCATCAGACTTAAAAGTAATTTTTTAAGTTGAAATTTCATATTACTGAATAACTACTTTGGTTAGATCTTTAATTTTTCCTTCTTCAAGAATAATTAAATCCGACAGCACATTTGAAGCTTCTTGAATTTCTGGACGTTTAAGAAATTCTTTTTCTTTATCATCTTTGCCACCATAACGGGATTTTTTTACTTTCTTATCTTTTTCGCCTTTGTCTTTTAAAATATCAGAAACTTTAATCGTTTTACCTAATTTTTTAGTTTTTTCTAATTCATCAGTGATTTTTTTAAATTCTTCATTTTTAGAAATTCGGGCCTCAGACCGCTGTTTTAAAGTTTTGATCCAATCAGACTTAATCGGTAACCACTGAGTTTTCACATCACTTGGCTGAGCTTCTTTTGAGATAAATGAACTAATTTTTTTAGGGGGTAAGGAATAGTCCATACTTTTTTCACCGATATCATCTACATGAAAAGGGCTTGGGAATACGATATCCGCATCAACACCTTTATGCTGAGTCGAATAACCACCAGGAATAAAAAACATTCCAATTGTGACTTTAAGTGCACCTAATTCACCTGGAATTGGCAACACTGTTTGAATACTGCCTTTGCCGTAAGTGTGATCTCCACCAACAACAACCGCACGATTGTAATCTTTTAATGCGCCAGAAAGAATTTCTGAAGCTGATGCTGACACACGCGATGTTAACACAACAATAGGTCCGTCCCAGTCAACTTTTTCATCTGTGTCAGCTAATGCTGATTCACTACCACGACGTGATGTTTGTTTAACAATATTTCCTGTTTTAATAAACATTCCACCAATTTTGACGGCGTCATCTAATGAACCACCACCGTTAGTTGATAAATCAATAACTATACCATCAACTTTTTTAGCTTTAGCTTCAGCTAAAACCCTGCGCATATCAGCTGATGATGTTTTTCCACCCTTGTTAGAATCTGCGTAAAACGACGGAAAATTTATAATCCCGATTTTTTTCTTTTCACCGTTGATGGTTTTATCTTGGTAATAAATAGTGATTGCATTGTCTTCTAAAGAAATCACTTCGCGGGTTAATTCAGCATCAAATTTTTTATTACCTGTAGCCTCTTTACGCAAAATCGATAAAGTCACTTTCGTGCCTTTTGGTCCACGAATTAGTTTCACAACATCTTTTAAGTCCATGTCGACAACATTTTCCATTTTTCCGTCTTTTTTACTAACTGCAACGATTTTATCTTTTGGTTCAAGTAAACCTGATTTCGCAGCAGCTCCACCAGTGACTAAAGCTTCAACAGTCGTAAATCCGTCATCCTGTGATAAAGTCGCACCGATGCCTTCTAGTTTTAACTTCATATCGATATTAAAATCTTCATAGAAATCACGACTGAAAAAAGTTGAATGTGGATCTAAAGCACCAGCAAAAGAATTCAAGTAATTTGAAACCAGATCATCAAATTTTGTATCTTTGATTCGTTTAAGATTTCTATCGTAATTTTTAATAACTCTTGCTTTAGCTTCATCGATTTTAATATCAGTTGCGATATAATTAGCAACTTGAAATTGAATATATTTTGAAATAAATTCTTCAGCTTCTTTATTTGTTTTAGGAAAGCTTTTTTGATTTGGATCGTAAATAAATTCTGTTTCTTTATTGAAAACAAAATCTTTGCCTAAGAATTTTCTAACAAAGTCAGTTCGTTCTGTCATTCTTAGTATAACTAAGTTTTGAACTTCGTTGATAAATTTACAGTCTTTTTTATCCAAAGCCGTAAATAAATTTTTCATAGATGACTTTATTTTATCAATGTCTTCTTGTAAAAGATAAATTTTGGCAGCATCTTGACGTTTAATATATTGTTCGATGACTCGGGCTTCTAAAGCTGTGTCTTTATTTTTATAAGTTAAATGATTAGCTAAAAAGGCAGATTGTATTGGATCAACCCAATTACAATCTAATGATTTATTAAAATCAAAAACTTGTGATTGGCCATTTTGACTAATGATGACAAATAAACTAAAAAGTAATGTCTGCAGTTTCATTTCAATTTCCTTACGTGTTTGGTAATCATCATTATATGCACAGACTTATTTGAAGTGGAGGCCAATTGCAGCACTAGGTCTTTTGTCTGGATAGCTGATCAAATAAACTCAGTTGTACGACCGAGTCATTTACCAGTGGTGTCATTAGTCCATGCTGGGAAACTTCGTGTTTAATGAAATCTCCGCCATGAGTCTCAATCATGAAAAATGACATCTCAGGGTATTTCGACTTTAGTCTGGCCATCTCTTCAACGATTAACTGGATGTTTTTAGGATCGTCATCGCTCATACCAAAACGGTGATGATGACTGTAACCATAAACTTCGATCGCTTTTTCCACAGAGGCCCTTATGGCCTTCTGCTTCAATTCTGGGGTCGACATTTTGAAGTCAGTGTCACCAAAGCTTTGCCGAGTCAGTTTATTACTGCAGGCAAAAAGACTTAGGTAATTCGGCTCCATCGGTAAATACCCTGATTTTACGAATTCGTAAATTCCTGCACGCAAAGTGACGTCCGAATGCCCTCGGGCTGTAATAACTGATATCGGACGATGATTAAATACAGCATGATAAAAACAATCCCAAGATGGGCCCTTCCATTGAACGTCTGGAAACCCTAATGACGAAATAATATCTTGAACGAATGGCTGTTTCTGACCATTTATTTTTTCAACTTCTGAAATCTGCACATCGCGAAAACATCTAAATGTTCCAACAACTTCATCCCAGTTAATTTCGAAATCTTCATAAAGCCCTGATTTACCGATGGATTGATGGTGCAAAGCCCACTCACTACTTGAAAGCAGTAATTCATCTTTGGTTTTTTTGTGAAACAATATTAAGGGCGTCGTTAAAAATGCGATGTTGTCATCAAAATCAAAAAAATAAAAACTACGCCCACCGCGGTGTAAATTGCGATCGGGTTCACGCTGTCGTGTTTCCCCAAGTTCAAGTTGTCCTTTTTTGTTCTGATCTGCCATTGTTTATTTTTTCTTTTTTAGTACTGTTTTTTTAGTGATTACTTTTTTTACACCCAAGTCTTCAGCTTTGGCTTTAGCTGTTTTAGATGCAGGTTTTTTAGCACTTTTAGCTGCTTTTTTACCAGTCGATTTGTTAATTGACCCTTCGCCAATTTTTTCAGAAATCAGATCAAAAGCTTTTTCTGCAGTTAACTGTTCAGCAGTCATACCCTCTGGCAGACTGACATTCGTTTTTCCTGCTTTAATGTAAACCCCATACGGCCCATTTAATAATTGAACTTCGATATCATGGCCCGGATGTTTACCAAATTCTTTAAGCGGAGCCGCTTTACCACGGCCTTTTTTAGGCAATGATAATAATCCCATCGCTTTTTCTAAATTCATTGTAAAAACAGTTTCTGTTTTTGGAATCGATCGGTAATCACCATCACAAACAATGTATGGTCCAAATCTTCCAACACCAGCTTTGATATCTTTTTTGGTATCCGTATGCAGACCTAACGATTTAGGTAAAGCTAAAATTTCTAACGACATTGGGAAATCAACAGCAGCTGGTTCCATCCCTGGCGGCAAAGATGATCGTTTGATTTCTTTATCGTCATTTTCACCTAATTGAACGTAAGCCCCGTAGCGACCGTTCAAAACATAAATTTTCTTTTGAGTTTTTGGATCTACACCAAGCGAATCTGCGCCTTTGATCTTTTGTTCAATTAGCTTTTCGATCTGATCTGACGTTACATCAGCTGGCGCTTCAGCATCTGGGATTGAAGCACTGAAAGATTCTTCACCTTTTTTAGTTTTAACATAAGCGCCGTATTTGCCGACATGAAATTCATAATTATCTAAACCTTCAAGCTTAATACATCTGGCTTCTTCAGGATCAATTTTACCTTCTTGGGTTAAAACTAATGCTTTAAGTCCCTTTTCACCATTGTAAACACTGCCCAAATATTTTTCCCAGTTCAAATCACCCTCTGCAATGTGATCCAACGATTGTTCCATTTCTGATGTGAAACCTAAATCCACGAACTGGGTTAAGTATCGTGATAATAATTTGGAAACAACCATCGCTGTAAATGTCGGGACTAACGCATTCCCCGCTTTGCGTACATAGCCACGGTCTACAATTGTGCCAATAACACTGGCGTAGGTTGATGGACGACCAATTCCTTCTTTTTCCATTGTTTGCACTAACGAGGCCTCAGTAAAACGCGCTGGTGGTTTTGTTTCGTGTGCCGTGGGTTCTAATTGATTTTGTTTTAAAGAATCATTTTGCTTGAGCTGTGGCAATCTAACTTCGCGTGATTCTAAGTCAGCTTCAGGATCATCACTGCCCTCAACATATGCTCTTAAAAACCCTGGAAATTCAATTGTTGTTCCTGTTGCATTAAAAATAATTTTTTCTGTCCCAGCATCTGCAGAAATTTTTGCAGACACTTGTTTTTGTCTCGCATCAGTCATTTGTGAAGCCATTGTTCTTTTCCAAATTAAATCATAAAGCTTTAGCTGCTGGCCAACGAGGCCTGTTTCATCAGGATCTTGAAATGTTGTCCCAGCTGGACGAATACATTCATGGGCTTCTTGGGCTCCTTTAACTTTCTTATTGTCATATTTTCTAGGTGCTGGTGGTAAATAATCTTCACCATATTTACTTTTTATCGATTGTCTGGCTGCTTTTAAGGCCTCTTCAGATAAGTAAGTCGAATCTGTTCTCATGTACGTAATAAAACCTTGTTCGTAAAGTTTTTGTGCCACTTGCATTGTTTCACGAGATGTCATGCCTAATTTTCTGTTCGCTTCTTGTTGTAGTGATGACGTAATAAACGGAGCAGTCGGTCTTCTAGTGACTGGTTTTTCTTCGACTTCAGTCACTAACCAATGTGCTGTTGCTAAACTTTTAGCTAACTTGTTCGCTAAAGCTTCATCGATAATGAGCAAATCCTTACCTGCATTTAATTGACCTGTTAAGCCATCAAAATCCTTGCCTGTAGCAGTTCTTTTTTGATTCACAGATAAAATTTTCGCTTCAAACTTTTCACTATTTTTTTCCAAGTGAGCCGTTAAGCCGTAATAGTTAGACTTTTTAAATCTGATTCTTTCTTTTTCACGCTCGACGATAAGTTTTACAGCCACGGATTGTACGCGCCCTGCAGATAAAC
>JANOOI010000128.1:0-2186 GCA_031421235.1 Bdellovibrio sp. | reverse complement strand
ATTACAAATTTTGATGATATTAAAGAAGTCATCATTCACA
Source organism: Bdellovibrio sp. (assembly GCA_031421235.1). Taxonomy (GTDB): domain Bacteria; phylum Bdellovibrionota; class Bdellovibrionia; order Bdellovibrionales; family Bdellovibrionaceae; genus Pseudobdellovibrio. Next base: position 2,146 of record JANOOI010000128.1, on the reverse strand, counting down.
CGTCACACCATACTCATTATGTGATTGGTACAGGCGCAAATGATCCACAAAAAATGGATCCTAAAGCATCGCGCGAAACGCTTGATCATTCGATCATGTATATTTTTGCAGTGGCTTTGCAAGATGGATCTTGGCACCATGTGGATTCTTATTCACCAGAACGGGCTAACCGCCCAGATACAATTCGTTTATGGAATAAAATCTCAACAATCGAAGATAAAAAATGGACAGAAATGTACCATGACGCTGATCCGAACAAAAAACGTTTTGGTGGCCGCGTAGAAATCGTTTTAAACAACGGCGAAAAAATAATTGATGAATTAGGTGTGGCTAATGCGCATCCAGCAGGAGCGAAACCCTTCAAACGCGCTGATTATATCCGCAAGTTTGATACATTAACAGCAGACATCATCAGTAAAGACGAAAGAAATCGTTTTATTTCGTTATGTGAACGTTTACCTGAGTTAACAGCTTCTGAATTACAACAATTAAACGTGCAAATTCCTATTGATAAATTAGTGAATAACAAACGCGATCAAAAAGGAATTTTCTAGTATGCTATTTCCTTTAGTCACACCGACAGAAAAAAGAAAAAAATTCCGAGAAGCTTTAAAAACGGGAAAGCTTCTTCAGTTTCCGGGCTCTTTTTCACCTTTAGTTAGTATGATGATCGAAAAAAAAGGCTTTAGCGGCGTTTATATTTCTGGATCTGTTTTATCAAATGATTTGGGTTATCCTGATATAGGGCTTACAACATTAACTGAAGTCGCCCAACGTGGACGACAAATCGCTAGAACCACGTCATTACCAACTATCATTGATGCTGACACAGGTTGGGGCGAACCCATGAATGTGACTCGCACTGTACAAGAATTTATTGAAATGGGATTATCAGGTTGTCATTTAGAAGATCAAGAAAATCCAAAACGATGTGGCCATCTAGATAACAAATCAGTTGTTGAGCCCCAACAGATGATTAAAAAAATTAAAGCTGCTGTCGCTGGTAAAAAATTGGATTCTAATTTTTTACTCATCGCAAGAACTGATGCCCGGGCCAGCGAAGGCTTAGATAAAGCTATCGACCGTGCTAAAGCCTACGTTGATGCCGGTGCCGAAATGATTTTTCCTGAAGCTTTACAAGATGAAAAAGAATTTGAAATATTCAGAAAAGCCATCAGTGTGCCACTGCTGGCGAACATGACTGAATTTGGTAAAGGAAAGCTTTACACAAAAACTGAATTAGAAAATTTTGGTTACAACTTAGTGATTTATCCAGTGACAACTTTTAGGTTAGCTATGGGTGGAACAGAAAAAGGTTTAGATATTATCAGAACAACTGGTTCTCAAGAAAAAGCTTTAGATTTGATGCAAACCCGTCAACAGCTTTATGAATTAACTGATTACGAACACTACAACCAGTTCGATCAAAATATTTTTAACTTTAAGATTAAATAGGAGTTCTTATGACTGAATATATAAACCCAGATTACGTGGCTGAACCAGAAAAAATGAATGTGAAAAAGGGCCTTGAAGGCGTTGTGATGGACACGTCAAGCGTTTCAAAAGTAAATGCTGAAACAAATTCTTTAGTTTACCGCGGCTACCCGGTTCAAGATTTAGCAGAAAATTGTTCCTTCGAAGAAGTCGCTTATTTAATGTATAACGGCGAATTGCCAAATAAAACTCAGTTAGCTGACTTTATAAAAAAAGAACGATCATACCGTGAAGTTTCAAAAGACAATTTAAACATTATCAAATCATTACCAAAAAAATGTCACCCGATGGATTCTATCCGTACAGGCGTTAGCTTTTTAGGTTGTGAAGACACACGTATCTGGGATGCGAGTCCTGCAACAAACATGGATAAAGCGATTCAATTATTAGCTAAAATTCCCACTTTAGTTGCTGCTGATTACAGATTTAAAAAAGGTTTGGATTTTATTCCGCCGAATCCACAGTTAAGTATTTCGGAAAATTTCTTTCATATGTGCTTCGGGAAAGTTCCTGATCAACGTATTGTAAAAGCTTTTGACGTGTCATTAGTGCTTTATGCTGAACACAGTTTTAATGCCTCAACGTTTACATCACGTGTGATTTCATCAACACAGTCTGATATTTATTCAGCGACTGTCGGTGGTATTGGTGC
>JANOOI010000127.1:0-3946 GCA_031421235.1 Bdellovibrio sp. | reverse complement strand
AAATTCTTAAATTTATTTTTTGCATTAAAGCAGTGAGATTGGCTGGGCTAATACTAGAGTCACTTGCTACGGCTAATAGATCGTATAATTCAGTGTCAGACCACAAATAAGTCATTGTTTTATGTAAACCTGGTGTGGCCCACATTTTAAAATCTCCAAACGGATCGTGAGCCCAAAAGCCTGAAGCACCTACTATTATATCAACTTTGTTATTGGAAAAATCCGAAACTAAAAGTTCTAAGTTGTTGTACTCAATTAAGTTAATCTTAAATTTATATTTTTTACTCAACCCAACTATGCTATTATAAATCATTGATAGACTGCTGTTTTTAACTATCGGTAAATTAATTTCGTATTTAGTCAGCTCTGATAAATCAAGTTTGTCACCCTTTTCGAATTTACTTTCATCTAGATATCCTGAAACTAGCTTAGGGAAAATACTACTTGATATTTGCAATTTACTTTGTGCAATCGAAAGCTCTGCTCTTAACAACTCTGAAAACAATCTTCTCGCTTTTGGCTTATCAAAAGCTTTTGATTTGGTGTTGAATCTAACAACAGCAAAACGTGAATACGCGAGCCAATACATATTCAGACTTTCAAAAAGTTTAGAGTTGTTGTTTAAGTAATCTATTTCATTTGCAGTAATTATTGTATTTTTATCAATGTCTTTTTTGATTGCATCAATAAGACTGAAGTAATTAAATTTAATTTTTTCGTACTTTGTATTAAAAAATGAAGATTCTGTATTTTTTGCGAACAATATCATACTAGTATTTTTTTCTGATATGATATATCTGCCGCTCGACGGAATATTTTTACATTCAAGTTTTTTGCCAGTAGCGTCAAAGCAGTTTCTAGGTAAAATTGAAAAGATCTCTAAACAAAATCTGAAAAGTGGATTAGGTTCTGTTTTACCAAGTCTAATAAAGACCGCATTGCCCTCTACTACAACGCCAGTAGGTCTGGAATTTAGATTGTCATTAATGACCCAGTCATTTAAACCAACAATATTTTCAATGACTGGAAATTTAGGTCTAAAAAAAGCAAATCGTAGTATTGAAAAAACTAAATCTTCAATCTTTAGCTGCTGTCCATTAGAAAATTTTGCGTTCTCTGCTAAAATAAACTTAATTTCACGTTTTTTTGGGTCATAACCAAACTCAGATAATACATTACTACTCAATACATTGTTGTTATCAATTTCAAGTGGTGTTGAAAATAACATTCTCATTACATTTATGTTTTGTGTTTTATCAGCATCTAAGGGATCAAACGAATCTGAAATGCCTGATTCAGTAATAATGTAATTAAGCATTAGTCCACCTTCGTTATTCTTAAAATTCAAAAGAACTATCAGCACAATGCAAGTAGTTATCGATAATAATATGAGTGCTTTTCTCATTTCATGTCGTCTTGAGTGCCCAAAACAGCAGATACATAATCTACACTTTTAATATCAATTTTGTCGCCATACTTAGTTTCAAGTAATCTAGTCATGCTTTCAAAGTCTACTGTATTTACATTTTTAAAACTTAATACAATATTATTGTTAGATTGATTGCTGATACTATTAGCTCTAGAGGCTAAATCTATTAGGTCGCTATTCTCATCAAGGATATCACGACTAATCTTTATCTCAACGTGCTCATACTGGGCGCCCATTGTGATAGACGAGAACAAACTTGCAAAACCTAAAAAACTCATTACTTTTTTAAACGTAATCATATTCACCTCTGGATAAACTACAAAGCAAACACTATGCCGCTGTAACGATGACTATATTGCTTGCCTTGCTAGAAATGATGGCTACAAAATCAACAAGGACAAATACTGCATCCATATTGTCTCAAATTGAGACTTACATTTGCTCGACATATTTTAAAAAATTTAATAATCTAAATTATTTTCAGATATTTTTAAATAAACTAATGGTCTTAACCGCAGCAGATAGCACTAAATTTGCGATAAAAATTTTCACTTTAGTAATACTGTCATTTTTCAACAAACCCTTCGACTCTAAATCTGTAGTGATACGTGAAAATAAATATGACCATTCCATCCAGTTAATATTTTTGATTTTTTGTGGATAATCAAGCGGACCTAGTATCAAATGGTGCTCTAGACCGTTTAAATATGGATGTGCATAAGAAGCACCTGTCTTATTAAACCCTAATTTTTTATACAGAAGCCATAAGTTATTATCACAAGAAGTTACAATAAACTTTCTACCTGATGTCGCAAATATCTTATATGTGTGTTCAAAAATTCTATGTAGTAAATCACCTTTTCTGTAATCGATGTGTGTACATAACCTTGAAATTTCGATCATGTCTTTTTTATTCGGCATGGATATTGGGTAACCGTTTTCAAAAGGTCTTTCAGTGTCTAGTTTTTCAGATTCCTCGTTTGGAAATGCATATGCCGCACTAGCAACTATTTTCCCCTGATGCTTTACAATTAAAATTCTAGACTTTGAATCTAATAGTGCTGTCATATCCACTGGAGACTTACTTTTATCAACTTTACCAGCATTTAGATACGCTTCAAATCGTAGTTTCAACACATCAACGTAATCAGCATGAGTTTCAACATATTTAAACGAAAATACGTCTGCAATCTTAGATACATTAAACCAAGCCTCTCTTGCTTCGTTTGGAGAGACATCTAAAAACTGCAATAAATAATTGCTTAAATTAAGCGATAAGTTCTGATCTAATTTCTGCACATTGCAGCCTGCAATCAAACTGCCATTCGGTCCTTGCTTTACATAACAAATAGTTACAGTTGTCGACGGAATTTCTTTGTAATCTAAAGTAGAAAGGAAAAACTTAAGATCCAGCTTCATACCTGGTAAGACATACTGATCAGATTTGTCTATTTGCAGAATAAAACTTTCATTAGAAAGGGATAAAACCTTAAATGCAGATTTTTCGAAATAAAAATTTACTTTAGAATACACACCATGAATTGAATAGTTTTCTTTAATGACAATTTGATTAGTTTTTTTGATTTTTTCTACTTGATCAAAGCTGATAAATTTAAGTCCTGTTTTGAATTGTTCGCCCGAATCGTGGACCCAAGTTACAGATCCTATGCCTTTGAATAAACCATCTCTTAGGTTAATTTCAAAATTAACGATCACATCTTTTGAAATTTTGCTTTTAGAGATAAAGCTAAAACCAAAACTTGAAAGATCAAAAAGTTTAACATTTAGACTAAGACCATTGATTTCTATTTTTAGGCTGATAGCGTCTTCGTATCTAATACTAACCCTGTTTGATTTTCTGGATTCGTCGGATTTGAAATTGATTTTAAAAGGTTGCACTTTTTCTAATAAACTTTCTTCGACTAGCAAAGCATCTGGCAAATCAGTAAAAAGTCCGATTTCTATTTCATTTTCAGATTTTATTGAAGAAACTACACCGCCAAGTGCACATAATTCATTTTCATTTGTGTATACAACTAGCTTGTTAATGTACTGACCTACAAAAAAATGAGTATTCGCTTGTTCTGGAGAGCTAATTTTAATTTTTCTAGAATTAATGATCTGAGTTAATTTAAAAGAAGACCTTTCGATAGTTATTCGATAATTTTCTGAACTAGATAATATCAACTGCCTTGCTTGATTACTCATAATTTATTTAAACAACTTTTCCCCGTTTGCAAAAGCATCATCGAGCATTCGCTTATGCAGATAAGCCGTATTGTACATTGTGTCTGTGACCTCATCGAAAATCTTAGCGCTAGTTACCATTTCTTTGACGTAAATCTCCATTAGCTTGTTGTGACCGATATCAACTTCTGTATGTTCTTGCAAAAATGTAACAGCATTAGTTGGTATTCCCATTTTGGATAGCATTTCTAAATACTTTGGACCGTTCTGAGTTGGCAAAAATTCTAGATGGAATAAATAACCTAAATATCGTACCGGATTTTTAAATTG
>JANOOI010000126.1:0-4907 GCA_031421235.1 Bdellovibrio sp. | reverse complement strand
GCTAAAGCCGTTGCAAGTGGTGTACTTAAAGTTAAAGGTGAAAAATCTAAGACTAAGTATCAGTTCAAAAAATAAAAAAACCGACATGACTAGTCTTGTGGCTTTAAAATCAGCGTTTAAAAACTATTCTGTTTCCCAGCCAACAACGCGGCCACCTTCAAAATAAACATAGCGGCGTTCGCGTTTGTAGCCGTTTAGTGATGGGCTTTCGCGGGTGTATTTCCAACGTTCATTTTTGTAAATCGGGTTTCCACTGTTTTCAACGGCATCAGGATCCCCCCATGATTTGCGAACTAAATCTTGGGTCATCCCCAAAGTTAAATCTTGAGCTTCAACCATATCTTGAAAATCTTTATTCGATTTCATGCGCGACCAAACTTTATTTCTGTTCACCCAACTTTGACGGCCCTCAATTGACGGGATCGATAAGTATTCAATTTTTTCTAGATCCGATAAAAATAAAGGTAAAACTTTTGAATAACTTAGTCTTTCTTTTTCAGAATCCAATGTGCGTTCCAGTTGGCGTAACCTGCGACGGTTTCTAACTTCACCCATTTCGGTTTTAGATAAAGTCTTTTTAGGATTCATACCTAATTCGTAAGCATATTTTTCTAAATCTTTTTCTGTTAATTTTGTTTCAGTTTCTGTTTCACCATTTGCATTTATTTTTTCACGACTGTATTCGACTTTTGAATCATCACCGAATTCGGGTCTGTCCGCAGTCTGAATTTGACCAGCCACACAGCCATTTAAAATCAATATTGATAAAGAACAAATAAAAATTAAACGAACTTGTTTAGAATGCAATACAGTATTTTTCATGTTCATAGTATAAACTGACTTAGCAGAACAAAAAATAAGAATAGTACTAGTCTAGACAAAGGTTTTGATTAAACTAGATTTAAACCGCAGATGGGTGTACAGTGACACGTGGCAAACGACGTGACTCATTTCTTTAAAAAGTTTTTCAAAAAAAAAGCCACGACGAGCGCTTATTCTGACAATCTTAAATTTTTAGAAGATGTTTTGGCAGAAGAAGACCCAGAATTCGCTGAAACCCTTAAAGTCATAAAGCAACAATCTAAACAACTGGGTATAAAACGAAGCCTTCTGGATCAAACCAAAGATTTTATTTCAGATTTGAAAGAACAGCCAAAGTTTTTAGACTTCATCAAATTTATTAAAAAAGACTTAAAAACTAAAATTTTCAACTTAAAGATGATCTTTTTTATAATCGTTAGCGTAAGTCTATTTTTTGGCTTGTATAAAATATCAAAATTAGATTTTTGGTTCAAAGACGATCAGCTGTTTATTAATTCCTACGCTGATTTAGGTTCGCTTGAAATCAAAGATTTTGATCCCAAAGTCAGTTTCGATTATTTTCTAGAAAACCCCATTTTTTCTAAAAATTCTGTAAGCCTTAAAAAAATGATCGCCAATATCCGACCATCTGAAAATTCGACAGATAACCCCATGATCGTTCTAGAAATGGGTATTGAAAGTTTATCTGCCGAAGTGGTTATTGAAATTAAAGACCGTGAAGCCGAATTTAAAGATTTGGTTTTGCGAGTTATTGAAGAATTTGATTATGATGAATTAGAATCTGCACTTGGCAAAGAAAAACTAAGCATAGCTGTTTTAACAGAAGTCAACAAAAGCCTCACCACCGGCAAGGCCCGTAAAGTTTTATTCAAAAACTTTATTATAAAGCCTTAAAACTTTTCATATTAATATTATAATTTTTAATTCGGTCATGCAAAGTTGATTTTGGAATTCCTAAATCAATGGCTGTCAGTTTTTGATTGCCATGATTGACAGCTAACCTTTTTAAAATCATTTGTTTTTCAATTTCTTTAATCACTGATAAATTCTGAAATCCTGAATCTTGGGCATAACTTACCGACTGTGTTAGTTGTGATAATCGATCCCTTCGTTGCAGTAGTGTATCGATGTGGTTGTCGTGAATGGATTGTTTCGGAAACAAAGCACTTGCGCGTGATACAACGTTTTTTAATTCACGAATATTTCCAGGCCACTCATGCTTTTTTAGTTGCTGAATAGCTGTGTATGAAAATCTAACTTTCATTTGTTTAGCAAAGCTATAAAGTAAATCTTCAAAATCTTCGATGCGATCTTTCAGCGCCGGAACATCAACGACAACAACACTTAATCGGAAAAACAAATCAGATCTAAACGATCCTTCTCTGATTTTCTGGGCCAAATTTTGATGAGTTGCTGCAATAATTCGAACATTGGTTTTAATGACCTTATCAGACCCGACAGGGCGAATTTCACTGTTTTCGATGGCTCGTAAAATTTTAGCCTGTAGGTTATACGACAAATCACCAATTTCATCCAGGAAAAGGGTGCCACCGCGGGCTGCTTCGAAAGCCCCTTTGCGATCATTTATAGCTCCGGTAAAGCTTCCTTTAATATGACCAAACAATTCACTTTCAACTAATGTTTCTGTCAAAGCAGAACAGTTCACACTTAAAAATGAAGATTCAGATCTCAACGATGTGTCATGAATATTTTTTGCGATCACATCTTTTCCAGATCCCGAAGGGCCTAATAATAAAACTGAAAATTCTGAGGTCGCAATAGATGTCATCGTTTTTAACTGGTCGTTCCAGAATTCTGATCTGCTAGTCATCGGAAATTCTTTTGTTTTTTTAGTTAAATCATGAACCACAATATCGGCATAACCAGCAGTGATCAGATCACCGTCATGAAGCACAGCTTCTAAAATTTGTGAACCGTTCACGTAGGTTCCTGTTTCTGATCTCAGATCTTTGATGTAAAGTTTTTGTGATCTGATTTCTAATCTAAAATGTCGATCAGAAACCTGCGGTGTTTGAATAATGACTTGACAGCTGGGATCCTTACCGACTGTGGCATAATCTGTGATTGTTAGTTTCTCCATTGATCCATCTAATATTTCGATTGCGAATTGATCCATATATCCCCCGTGTAAGTACGTAAACGTTCTTTCATGATGGTCTTACAAAAAATAAGCCCGTTATTTGGGCGCTAAGAAGGATATATTCGATTTGGTGGTCTAAGTTTCCCGCTTTTAGCAAAGTCATATATTGAATCTAAGAATTGAGAATTCGTAAAAACAAGTTTAGTATGATTTTCATGTCAAAACCTACAGTTGGAAAAACTAAAACAAACGCAAATAATACAAATAAAAACAGCTCTCCTAAAAATGTAAAGAAAAGTCCAAAGAAAAGTCCAAAGAAAAAAATTAAAGTCACATTTCTAAAAAGTGGTTTTCTTCAACACGACTATCCAGTTCATAATAAAAAAGAAGTGGCTTTCGTTGGAAGGTCCAATGCCGGAAAATCATCTTTAATTAATGCCATAGCCGGGGAAAATATCGCTCACGTTAGTCAAACTCCGGGTAAAACCAGATTACTTAATTTTTTCGCTTTTGGTGAAAGTTATGTTTTAGTCGATATGCCAGGTTATGGTTTTGCATCCCGCAGTGGCGATGAAATCACGGAATGGCAAAAAGCCATTGAAACCTATTTAGATAGCCGCAAATGTTTAGGCGGATTGGTTCTTGTCATGGATGTTCGCCGTGACTGGGAAGAACATGAAAAAATGCTTCTTCGTTTTGCCAACAAAATTGGTGTTCCGATGGTTGTGGCTATGACCAAGATTGATCGCTTGAATCAGAAAGAACTTAAAGAAAGATTAAATGAAATTAAAAAACATGCGCACACTAGCTTATTATTCCCCATTTCAAGCACAACACACGTTGGCTACCGTGAAATGGAAGAATACATCTATAAAGAGTGGATTAAAGCATGAAAGTGATTGCAGTCATCCCTGCAAGGTATGGTTCGACTAGATTTCCGGGAAAACCTCTTGTAAAAATTAAAGATAAAACTTTAATTGAATGGGTAATCGCTGGATCAAAAACTTCAAAATATTTAAATGAAATTATAGTCGCGACTGATGACGAACGTATTTTATCTGTCGCAAAAAATGCCGGGGTTAAAGCGGTAATGACTTCAGAAAAATGCGCTACAGGCACAGATCGTATTTTTGAAGCTACAAAAGATATCGATTTTGATGTAGTTATAAACATTCAAGGCGATGAGCCGCAAATTAATTCAAAATATATAGATCCTCTTGTTGAAGCCTTTATAAATCAAAAAAATTTAGACATGGCGACACTGGCCCATCCAATTGAATTTAAAGATCTAGAAAATAAAAATGCAGTTAAAGTCATAAAAAATATGAATGATGAAGCTATTTATTTTAGTCGTTTTGCGATTCCGTTTTCACGTGTTGAAGCTAATGATGCCTCAACAGTGACTTTAAAACACATTGGACTCTACGGCTATAGCAAATCATTTTTACAAAAGTTTTGTGAAGCACCTCAAGCAGACATTGAAAAGTATGAAAGTTTAGAACAACTTCGCGCATTATATTTAGGTGCAAAAATAAAAGTGATCACTGTGGATCAGCCAATTCAGGGCGTGGACACACCTGAAGACATGAAAATTGTTGAAAAATATTTGTAAGAAAGAATTGAAGATGAAAAAAATTAAAGTAAAAACAAAAACAAAAGTAAAAACACCTAAAAAACAAAAACATAATCAAAAATTTATTTTTGTCACAGGTGGTGTGGTTTCATCGATTGGTAAAGGTTTAGCAGCTGCTAGTCTTGGTTCTTTATTAGAAGCTCGCGGATTTAGTGTGACGATTATGAAATTTGACCCTTACTTAAATGTTGATCCGGGCACAATGTCGCCTTTTCAGCATGGTGAAGTTTTTGTGACAGAAGACGGCGCGGAAACGGATTTAGATTTAGGGCATTACGAGCGCTTTCTAAATACCCCAACATCTCAGGCAAATAACATTACCACTGGCCGTATTTATCAAAATGTAATCAA
>JANOOI010000125.1:0-14149 GCA_031421235.1 Bdellovibrio sp. | reverse complement strand
GGAACATCCATGCCTGATTCAACAATAGCCGTACAAACTAAGACATCGATTTCGTGGGCAAAAAAGGCAAGCATAGCTTCTTCAAGTTCATTTTCATCAAGCTGTCCGTGGGCCACTTTGATTCGGGCATGCGGAACAATTTGTCTGATTTCATCAGCTATGCCGTAGATGGATTGCACACGATTATGAATAAAATAAACTTGTCCGCCGCGGGCGATTTCAGCCGTGATGCCTTTACGAATTAATTCAGGATCAAACTTTGAAACAAATGTTCTAGTCGGAAGTCGATCAACCGGAGCTGTATTAATAATTGATAAATCCCTAACTCCGGTGAAGCTCATGTTTAATGTTCTAGGGATAGGCGTTGCCGATAAAGTTAACGTATCTACATTAATTCGAACTTTTTTGATTTTTTCTTTATGGATGACGCCGAATTTTTGTTCTTCATCGACAATTAATAAACCCAAATCTTTAAAGGCTACATCTTTGCTAAGTAGGCGGTGCGTACCAATTAAAATATCGACTTTTCCGTCTTTTAATTCAGCCAAAGTTTTTTTCTGGTCAGCTGCCGAGACAAACCGATTTAAAGATTTGATATTAAAATCGAATCCAGCAAATCGTTTTTTAAAGGTTTCTAAATGTTGAAAAGTTAAAACTGTTGTTGGCGCAAGAACAGCAACCTGTTTTTTATTAATGACGGCTTGAAAAGCTGCGCGCATGGAAACCTCAGTTTTACCAAAGCCCACATCGCCGCAAACCAATCTATCCATGGGTTTATCGCTATGAAAATCTTTTTGAATTTCACGAATGGCACGCAATTGATCATGAGTTTCATCATAAGGAAAGGCCCGTTCAAATTGGCCATATTTTACTTCGTCTAAAATTAAAGGAGCACGATGAATTTCAGCGCGCTTAGCATATAGCTGTAAAAGTTCTGCAGCGATGTCACGCAGATGTGATTTAACTTTGGTTTTGGTTTTTTCCCAACCAACGCCGCCTAGCTTGTCCAAGATAGAGGTTTGCGCAGCTCCTGAAAACTTTTGCAATTGTCCGACACGGTAAACGGGTAGATATAGCTTATCTTTATCTTTGTAAGAGATCTGAATAAATTCAGAATCAACCCCACCAACATTCATTATTTTTAAACCCTCGTAAACGCCGATACCGTGTTTAACGTGTACAACTAAGTCGTTTAATTTCAAATCACCGAAACTAAGGCGTTTGGCGTTTTTAGAAAACTCTTCGTAAGAAGTTTCAGTTTGAGTGCGTTGTTTGCGTCCGAAAAAATCATCGGCTCTTAAAAAAACAATGTTTTCATCTTGTAATAATAATGTTTCTTTAAGATCACGTGGTATCAGTGTTACGGGTTGATTTTTCTGATCTAAAAACCCTAGCCAGTTTCCCCATAAATAATCAGTTTCTTTGGCATATTCTAGGGCTATTTCTAATTTGTTAAATAGCCCTTTTAAGCGGTCTAACTGGGTTTGGTTTTTATAGGATACAAAAATTTTATATTTATCATTCTGCCACGCTGAAAGTTTTGCATGTGTTGCTGTTAGCCATTCGGGTGATCCTGCCGTATGACTGAAAGCAATCTGTGAAAATTCTGATAACATTGATGATCGATATTCAATTCTTTCTTCATCTAAGGCTTCATCATGCATAAAGGCTAAATTTGAAAACTGAAACACAACTGAATCTTTTGGATATTTAACCTGATCAAAGGATAAATAAAGTTGGTTTGGCTTAGGATTAAATAAATTAGTTTGAGAGGATTTAAAATCAGTCACAATTTCTTGATAAAATTCATCAGCCCGTCTTGAAACCTCAACCGGATCAACAACATAAACATTTAATTCTGAAGAAAAATGATCAAAAACTGTGGCCAATTGATCGTAGGCAAAGGGTAATAAAAATTCAGATCCAGAAAATAAATTTTTCTGAGTTAAAAATCTTAAGGCCTCATCTTTTTCTGCTGGCGGAACTGATCTGTTTTCTAACTGCGTTCTAAATTTTTTAACAACTGCTTCTAAATTATCATCGTTGAGTTCGTATTCATAAACGGGGGCTAAGTTTAAAACTGATGTTTCATTTTCACTGAGTTGATTGATGGTTGAAAAATAACGTAGGCTTTCAACTTGATCACCAAAAAGCTCTAAACGGATTGGTTTTTTTTCAGCGACAGAAAAAATATCAACAATGCCGCCCCGTAAACTGTACTGTCCTTTGTCTTCAACAAGTGGCGCTGGTTGATAGCCTAAACTATTAAAAAATTCAGCTATATTTGAAGGTAATTCAGAGCCGGCAGATATTTTTTGACAGCGTTTATGAAAATTAAAATACGGAGCAGTTAACTGTTGAAGAGCATTAACAGGAGTGATGAAGATGTGTATTTTTTCATCAGAATTTTTATTCTTGAAACCCACACTTGCGTTTTGTGCCCAGTAAATAAAAGCCGATCTATCCCAAGAAACCTGAGGAGATGGATATAAACCCGAATACGGTGACACATCAAATGGCTTTAAAATATGTGTTGAAAAATGGGGGCTAAAAAACTGAATTTGTTCCGATAAAAGCTCAGCCTCTTCCAAACTAGAAGTTATGACTAAGTTCGGTAAGTTATTAAAATTTAAAGATAAATTCTGCGACAATAACATAGAAATGGCGGCAGTTGATTGAGTTCCCACAATATTAAATAAATGCTTATTTTTTCGCGAAGCACGGCCTAAAATTTCTTCTAAGTGAGGGGTAAAAGGAGCGATATTATAAGCGGGACTTTCAATAACAGAATTCATGTGGTGTGGATGTTGCCAAAAAAATATTCTTACGTCATTGCAAAAATAGTTGAACTGGCTTTTTACTTTGTATTTACAGTGCCAATTTATATACTGGCTTTGTATAACTAAATAGTTAAAACTATTCACAAAAACAAGGAGGCAAGATGCCTTTAGGTGGGATTATATTCATCACGGTCTTTATAGCTGTGTTTGGAACAAGTTTAATATATTTGGCCCGATGGACTGGTGGCCGAGCAAAGCGCACAAGTAACGCTAAGATGGAAATCTATGAGTGTGGTATTCCAGAGTTGGAAAAAAAAGACACCAAAATTTCTGTAAAGTTTTATTTAACAGCGATCTTATTTATTCTTTTCGATATTGAAATCATTTTCATGTATCCGTGGGCTGTGCATTTTAAAGAATTTATTGCAGCAGGTGCCGGACCATTTGTTTTTATTTCAATGGGTGTGTTCTTAGCGATATTTATTTTTGGTTTGTGGTGGGAAATAAAATCTAAAGCATTGGAATGGGATTAATTATGATCGACATGGGTAGCGCTCCTTTAGAAATAACAATAAATTTTATTAAAACAATTCTTGTTTTTTTAACGATGGTTCAATTGGTTCCTATTTTAGTTTGGGTTGAGCGTCGTGGTTCAGCTTTTATCCAGAATCGTTTCGGACCAAACCGGGTTGGACCCTTGGGTTTAGTGCAGTTATTAGCAGATGCGGTTAAATTTTTAACTAAAGAAGATTTCGTTCCAGACAAAGGGAACAAGTTTTTATTTTATGCGGCCCCGGTGTTTGCATTAATTCCTGCAGCGATCGCTTACATGGCTATTCCGATGAGTACACCATTGATTGTCGGAGATTCAAAATTTTTAATTCAAGGTTTTGAAATCAACGTAGGCATTGTTTTTATTTTAGGAATTTCATCTTTAGCAGCTTATACGATTTTAATGGCTGGCTGGGGATCGGGTAGTAAATTTTCTTTAATGTGAGCCATGCGCGCTTCGGCTCAAATTATTTCTTATGAATTAGCATTAGGATTATCAATCGTCGGCGTGATTATGACTTACGGGACATTTAATCTTTCAGAAATGATTATGGCTCAGCAAGGACCGCTCACATTCACAGCTTTGGGATCAACAACAGTTTTTAGCTTTTTACCGAACTGGGGAATTTTTTATCAACCATTAGGTGCTTTGATATTTTTTGCTGCTACATTTGCTGAATCAAATCGTTTACCATTCGATTTAGCAGAAGGCGAAGCCGAATTAGTTGCAGGATTTCACACTGAATACGGCGGCTTTAAAATGCTGATGTTCTTTATTGGTGAATATGGCCACATGATGATCGCATCAGGATTAATGGCGACATTCTTTTTTGGTGGTTATGGCATTCCGTACGTCTCCGTTACAGAGATGTACCAACATCTTCTTGGATTAACCGGTGATGCGGGTTTTGCAAATATTTTAAATACACTTGTTCACTTTCTTTCTTACAATGTAAAATTTATTTTATTTTTATGGTTTTTCATTCATGTTCGTTGGACATTGCCACGATTTAGATACGATCAATTAATGGATTTAGGATGGAAGACAATGCTTCCGTGGGCATTAGCAAATACAATACTGACTGCGATCGCCATTTTTGTAGCGGCGCAGTTTGCTTTATAAGGTAGGCACAAATGACAGATGCATTTTTATTTTGGTTTTTAGCTTTAGTTACAATTATATCAGGATTATCAGTGATCTTAATGTCTAATCCGATTTACAGTGCACTATCGCTAGCGATGACGATGGTTGGTGTGGCTGCGTTGTTTGTTACACTAAACGCGTACTTCTTAGCAGGGGTACAATTAATTGTTTACGCTGGTGCTGTGATGGTTTTATTTGTCATGGTTTTAATGCTTTTCGATTTGAAACATGAACTTCAAGCGTTTACTCGTGGCAAAATAACAGGAGCTTTAAAAATCGGATCTGTGGGAATTTTAGCAGGTCTAATTGTTGGCGCAGTGACCTTGGGCACACAAATTATTAAAAAACCAGAAGTTGCAGCTGAGGCAACCAACCAAGCCGTTACCCTAGATTCAACTAGAGCATTAGCAGAAAACTTATTTTTAAAAAATGTATTTGGTTTTGAAGCCTTGGGCGTTGTTCTTTTAGTCATCGCAATAGGGACAGTGGCTTTATCTCGCAGCAAAGGTGGAACACATGCAAGAGACTAATTTTTTAATCGACATCGGTTTAGAACATTATTTAATTCTATCGGCGATTTTATTTTCAATGGGAATGGCTGGTGTTCTTTTAAGACGCAATTTAATAGTTATTTTAATGTCAGTTGAATTAATGTTAAACGCGGTCAACATTAGTTTCGTAGCTTTTTCAAAATACAACTCAAACATCGAAGGCCAAGTTATGGTTTTCTTTGTGATGACAATCGCTGCTGCAGAAGCAGCTGTTGGTTTAGCGTTAGCCGTATCAATCTTTAAACGATTTAAAGAAGTTAACATTAGATTTTTTGAGCACTTGAAGGGATAATCATGAATCACGAAATTTTAATTGCGATTTTACTTTTAAGTCCTCTTGTCGGTTTTTTATTAAACGGCACAAGATTCAAATCAACAAATTATATTTTAGCTGGAAGCATTGCCACGGGTGCCGTGTTTCTTTCGTTCGTTTGCTCAGTCTTATTGATGATTCAATTGATTGATTCACCAGAAGATTCAAGACGGCTAGGTGTCAGTTTTTTTGAATGGATATCTGTTGGATCATTCAAAGTGAATGCTGGTTTTGTTGTTGATCAAATCAGTTCAATTATGATTTTGATTATTACTGGTATCGGGTCATTAATCCATTTATTTTCAATTGGTTACATGCACCACGATAAAGGTGTTACAAAATATTTTGCCTATTTAAATTTATTTATTTTTAACATGTTGATATTAGTTCTTGGCGATTCTTTACTAACAATGTTTGTTGGCTGGGAAGGCGTCGGTCTTTGCAGTTATTTATTAATTGGTTTTTGGTTCAACGATTCTCAAAAAGCAGCTGCAGGAATGAAAGCTTTTATCACTAACAGAATTGGTGATGCGGCTTTTATAATTGGAATGTTTGTTTTATTTTTCTCTTTCGGAACCCTGAACATCGCAGAATTAAATTTATTGGCACCCACAGTTGTTGAAGCTGGCTGGTTAGGAGCTGCCACTTTAGGAACGCTGATGTTATTTATTGGTGCAACTGGAAAATCTGCACAGGTGCCTTTGTATGTATGGTTACCAGATGCGATGGCAGGTCCAACACCAGTATCTGCATTAATCCATGCAGCAACAATGGTGACTGCTGGTGTGTATATGATTGTTCGTCTTAACCCAATGTTTATAGCTGCACCAAATACAATGATGGTTGTTGCCATCATTGGTGCTGTGACTGCGGTACTAGCTGCAACGATTGGTCTCACACAATTTGATATTAAAAAAATATTAGCTTATTCAACTGTTTCGCAACTTGGATATATGTTTCTAGCAGTTGGTGTCGGTGCTTTTGGTGCAGGAATGTTTCACTTAATGACGCATGCGTTTTTCAAAGCATTGATGTTCTTGGGATCAGGCAGCGTGATCCACGCTATGCACGAAGAACAGGATATTCGCAAAATGGGTGGGCTAAAAAAATATATGCCGATCACTCATTGGACATTTGTTATGGGTTGGCTAGCGATCATAGGATTTCCACTATTTTCAGGTTTCTTTTCAAAAGATGAAATTTTATGGAAAGCTTTTTCATCACCACGAGGACATATTCTATTTTGGGTTGCAGGTGTTATCGGCGCAGCATTGACTGCGTTTTATATGACAAGACTCATGACATTAACTTTTTGGGGATCATCACGCGTCAGTAAAGACGTTCATCCTCATGAAAGTCCGATTTCAATGACTATACCCTTAGTTGTTTTAGGAATTTTATCAGTTATCGGCGGATTCATTGGTGTTCCCCATGTGATTGGTGAATATCTAGGTCATATTCCAAATGTTTGGGAAAATTGGTTAGCTCCTTTAATAAAGACATTACCTGAAACGGCGGCACCCCACGGAGCAACTGAAGAATGGGCTTTAATGGGCACATCAGTTTCACTAGCTTTAATTTCTGCAATCACAGCATTTAGAATTTATTCGAATAACTACCCAAACAAAGAGGCCGCGAATGAAAAAATAGCTCGCGCTCTTGGGCCAGTGTATAGAACTATTGATAATAAATACTATGTTGATGAAGCTTACTTTGGTGGAATAATTAATCCACTGATTAAACAAAGTAAAAATCTTTGGCTTCATGTTGATGTTAATTTTATCGACCGTATGACTTACTGGGCTTCTGATATAACCCGAGGCGCGGGATCTTTAATGCGATCATTTCAAAACGGTAATTTACAACAGTACGCCATGTACATTGGCCTAGGTGTCGTTGTTATCTTAACTTATGTGTTGATGGGGTAGTTATGATATTGTCGATTTTATTATTTTTACCAATTGTATTTGCTGTAATCATTTCATTCTGGCCGCAAAAATCTACAATCAGACATTTGGCTTTGGGTTTTTCAGTTCTTGAATTTTTAGCGTCGCTAACGCTTCTACAAAGATTCGATAGCTCTTCTTCAGCTTTACAAATGACTGAAAAATTTTCATGGATAGAACGTTTTGGAATTTCTTATTTCATTGGTGTCGATGGGATATCTTTGATGCTTGTTTTATTAACGACGTTTTTAACGCCGATTATTATTTTGGGCTCGTGGAAGGCCATCGAAGAGCGGGTTAAAGAATTTTTAATATGTATGTTTGTTTTACAAACAGCTATGATGGGTTCTTTCTTGGCTATGGATGCTATTTTATTTTATGTGTTCTGGGAACTTTCACTTATTCCAATGTATTTTATGATAGGAATCTGGGGTGGGGCACGCAGAATTTATGCAACACTTAAATTTTTTATTTACACCATGGCTGGTTCTGTTTTGATGTTATTAGCGATCATCTTTTTGATGCGATTAACCCCAGAAGTCACTGGTGGAAACATGAGCGCCAGCATTCTTGATTTTTATAAACTAAAAATTCCTTTTATTGCGGGTGATTTTTTCACAGCTCAAACTATATTATTTTTCGCATTTGCTTTAGCTTTTGCCATCAAAGTTCCTTTGTTTCCTGTGCACACCTGGTTACCAGATGCGCACGTTGAAGCGCCAACACCTGGGTCAGTTGTTTTAGCCGGTGTTATGTTAAAGATGGGAACATACTGTTATTTACGTTGGGTGATTCCACTTTTTCCAGAAGCTTCAGAACACTATGCTTGGATTTTTATTGCGCTGGGTGTGATTGGAATTATTTATGGAGCTCTAGTCGCTATGATTCAGCCCGATATCAAAAAGCTAGTGGCGTATTCATCGGTTTCACACATGGGTTACATTATCTTGGGTATTTTTGTAATGAATCAATACGGTGTGAACGGCGCTTTATATCAAATGCTGAATCATGGTATTTCAACAGGAGCACTGTTCCTATTGATCGGCATGATCTATGAAAGAACACATTCAAGAGACATTCTTAAATACGGAGGCCTTGCTTCAGCGATGCCGATTTACACAATTATTTTTGTTATCGTAACCATGTCTTCCATTGCAGTTCCAATGACAAACGGCTTTATTGGTGAATTTTTAATTCTCATGGGAGCTTTTCAATACTCAATCGTGACGGCTTCGATCGCAGTGACTGGCGTGGTATTAGGCGCTGCGTACATGTTGTGGATGGTTAAGCGGGTATTTTTCGGACCAAAAGGCGAAATAGTTTTAGAATCTGAAAAAGACAAATCTCATGCTTTACATGATCTGAGCATTCGTGAATGGGCTGTTATGGTTCCTATTCTAGTGATGATTTTTTGGATGGGATTATTTCCAAATCATTTTATGGATTATTCGAAAACAAGTGTTAATCATTTATTAGCCAATAAAAACAATTATACACTAGAGGTAAAGTAAGATGAATATTACAGTCGGTATTACAGATATATTACTCACATCACCTCTGATCGCGCTATTTCTGTTTAGTTTAATCCCACTAACAATTAAAGTTTTACGCGGAAACAAAGAACAAAACCCAGCAGCCACATTAATTATTGCTTTAATAGGTTTGGCTGTAACGGCTGGTCTTATGGTGATTTTTAGCGGATCAGATAAGACAGCTTTTAATAATCAGCTTTTATTTGATGGTCTAACACAATGGGCAAGTTTAATTGCAATTATGGCAGCCGCTGGAGGCATGGTGATGATGTATGAAAACCCATCAACACAAGGTAAACAATTTTCTGAATTAATATTTTTATCCATGAGTTCTGTCTTGGGGATGATTATTCTGGTGGCGGCAGTTAATTTACTAACTGTGTTTATCGGATTAGAATTAATGTCGCTGTCGCTTTATTTAATGATTGCGATGTCTAACGAACAAAAACTATCAAAAGAAGCTGCGATTAAATATTTTATTTTAGGATCGTTTGCTTCGGCAATATTTTTATACGGGGTTTCATTTGTTTTCGGTAGCACGGGCAGTGTTAATATTACGGACTTCATGCAGAATGCTGCAACACTTGTTAAAACCAGTAAAATATTTTTATTCGGAATAGTATTTGTGATTTTAGGTTACTGTTTTAAAATTTCGATTGCTCCTTTTCATGCGTGGACACCTGATGTTTACCAAGGAGCACCAACCCCAATTACTTCGTTTATGGCAACTGCAGTTAAAGTTGTTTCATTTGCTGCATTTATGCGGGTGATTGCAACACAGCCTTTGCTAGGCTCACAAAATTTGTTCGATGTTATGCAGTGGTTAGCAGTTATCACAATGACTGTTGGTAACGTGGCTGCTATCATGCAATCTAATTTAAAAAGAATGTTAGCTTATTCTTCGATTTCTCATTCTGGATATTTACTAGTTGGCGTTATTACTGCGGGGATCAGTCAGAATTCAGCTTACAGCGCCACAAGCGTTCTCATATATTTATTTACTTACAGTTTAATGACAATGGGTGCTTTTGCTATTATCAGCTTGATGGAAAAATCTGAGACATCAATTATAAACACAGACGACTTAGCTGGCTTTTCAAAAAACCAACCCGTGCTAGCATTAGGGCTTTCAATTTGTTTATTGTCGATGGCGGGACTTCCACCTACATTAGGATTTTTTGGTAAGTTTTATTTATTTAGTGCTGCTGTTGGCGAAGGTTTAATTTGGCTGGCATTATGGGGTGTTATTAATTCTGTAATCAGTGTGTATTATTATTTAAGACCAATCGTTGTTATGTACATGAAATCAGGTGACGCTGATGTTGCAGATCATTCATGGCATGCGACGACATTTCTGGCAGTCTTATCGGCAGTATTAATTTTAGTTGTTGGTATTTTCTCAGGACCGTTATTTGAAATGATCGAAAAAAGCCTGAGCTAGAAGACTAAGCCAGGTTTAGACTTCTAATGGATTGAGCATTTTCTTCAAAGTTTCAACTTCGATTTGGATTTGCTCTTTTTCTTGTTTATTAAGATCGATGTAACATTTAGTAAAACTAGTTTCGATAAGATTAACTTTATCTTCAACAGTCCCATCGATATTTTTTAATTCAGAAATTTCAGATTCTAAAGTTTTATTGATCACAACATGATCGGCAGAAACTTTTTTAGTTGCACGGTAAAGTTGGATATCAAAATAAAGTTCTTTTGTTGAAGCATCACAATATTCAAGATACCCATCAGCTAAAGCATTGCTTGCAACAACCATCAAAAATGTAGACATGATAACAGCGGCTTTTTTCATAAATATCTCCTGTAAGTTATTTACTTAAAATTGCAATCCATAAGCCATGTATGGCTGGCAGGTAGTTGAATACAGTCATGAAACAAGGATATAGGGCTAACACCCTACGTGTTTTGTCAGCCCTTTCTCATAATGAGACGATGAATGATTAAACAAATTTCAAAGCATTCAGACCAGATTTGAAGCCAACTAATAAAATTTTCTCTAATATTTTTGGATTTAATGAAAAATGATCCGCGAAAAACATTTCATAATTTTGTGGTCGTGGCGAAATATAAATATAATCAACATTCGGTTTTAAGTTTAAATTTTCTTCGACTGATTTAAGAATTTTAGCTGATAAATTAGAACTAAGACCCTCTTCTTTACAGATTTTTTTAAGATCCGTGTAGAGATCTTTTTTTTGATTTTGATATTGAATATGTCTTGCGACCTTTTGTTCTAAAACTTGGTACAAAGCCTGGTTTACAATTGCTGGTATCCCGTATTTATGCAGCGACCCCATTTCTTTTGAATAGTGGTAGGGCTGCATTGAGTAAGATGCGATCACTAAATCAGCCCCATGATCACTGGCGACGTGCGTACTTAAAGTGTCACGAATTTCACCATCGTAAAGATAAACTTCTTTTCCATCTGGCGTAACCACAGGGTAAGGAGCGAAAACCGGGGGTAATGCCACTGATGCCGCGACAGCTTCAGAAATTTTTGAAGACCCCAAATACATGATTGATGAATCTTTCGAATTTTCTAAGTAATTGCCAAAAATGACTTTTCTAGAATGGTTTAGTTCTGTAGCCACGATATACAGCTCAACACCTAGTCGTGAAAATTCATTTTCATCTAAAACATAACGACGCACATATCTTTCAATACCATGGGTATTAAAAAAGCCATTTAGTTTAAATCCCTTTTTTATGAAAAGCTCTAAACCGCCGGATAAAATTGATTTTTGTAAAAGCGTTTCAGGTAAAAAACTAAGTATTCTTTTGCCGTTTAAATTAAATATGTGACGATATCCGATGGGTTTAATGCGATCTTCTTCTTTGAGTTGGTAAAACGGAGTCGCACCTACACCGACCTGAAACGCAGTTATTAATGATTCAAGTGATCTGCCAGATGCTAAAACAGAACTAACGAAAGCCCCAGCGCTTGATCCCACATAAAGACTGATTTTTTTCTTGTTATCTTGTCGTTGATTCGTAATTTGTACGGATTCTTTTGTTCCGCCGACGAATTCAAATCCCTTTTCTTTAAGGGCTAAGCAAACCCCGATATGATAAGCAGCTGCCTTGATGCCCCCACCACTTAGAACCAATGCAATTTTCTTTTTATTGTGAATATTCACCTGCATAGCCTGATCTAAACATGCTTTATCTGCCGTGTAAACCGATTGGCCGGTGGCTAGCGTGTGGTTAGTCATCAAAAAGATTAAATTCTAAGCTAAAAAAGACCATGGATAGGTATGACTAGCTGACTATCCAAGCCAAAAGTCTTGATTATATAAGATATTTGACAGGGCCAAAGACCATGCTAGTCTTGAATAGTCATCTTGGGGGTATAAAAATGTGGTTGTCTTTAACTGAGTATTCATTAAAACACCATGTTAGTATCTCAACTTTAAGACGTAAGATTAAAGCAGACGACATACAGTACAAATTGGACGACGGAAAATACTATATATTTGACGAGTCTACCCAGCCGCCGCATCGCCCCTCCCTAAGTAGCGAAAACAGCAGCGAAAGTAGTGAAGCACAGGACCACTCAAATTTAAAGATTTCGAAGCCCAATGCTACCGTAAAAACAGAAATCATGCACAAACCTGAAGGGGAATCAGTTATTACAGCAGCTAACCGTTTATTAGCTGATTTGAAAAAAGCTTACACCCAGGTTTTACATGAAAAAGAAGAGCAGATTATTTATCTTAAAGAAGAGATTTCTGATCTTAAAACATTAGTTAAAATTTTAGAATCCCACAATCAAAGAAATGAATTGCGCCAATTAGCTCATGAATCTCGTCAAGAAAATCAAAGAAATTATTCTTCTGATGTTTATCAGATCGATAGCGATATCTAGTTAAAACTAAATTATTTGGCTGGTTTATTTAAAGTAGCTTTGGCAGGCAGAAATTCTGCGGGCTTCATTTTTTCGGTAAAGTTCAAAATCAGATGTTGTTTGTGGACGAGTATTATCTTTTACCCCACGGTGCAGTAAACTCATTTCGAACTGGTGATTTAGGCCACCTAGTAAAAACTTTCTTTGTTCGTTCAAGTATTTATCTTGATCGATTTTTACAACAGAAGAATTTTCTTTTTTACAGAAAACAGACGGTATTGGTTTTTGACTATCTTTAGAAACAGCTAAAACTAATTCATTAATTTCTTTGTTCGACATTAATGAATTCACCATCAAATCAAGAGCACGAGATCCATAAAAATGACGATCCATCATAACAAGACCATTTAAACAGGAACTATTCATTCTTTCTGTGCAGTTAAAACAACCAAGTCCATTATATTTTTGTAAACACAGTGCCACATTGTTTGATTTACACGAATCTAAAGATTTTTTTAAATAAAGAATTCCAAGCGTACTTAGAAAGTCTGATCTTAATTCATCGTTCGGGAAAGGCGCAATAACTTCAGCACAGCAATTTTTTATTTTATGTGATGATTGTTGTTCGTCTAAAAACTCAAAAGACGGGGGCTGACCAGGAAAAGTGACAAATTGTTCGGAGCAAACACTGACTTTAGATAGTTTTGAATTTAAACCGTAAGCGGAAGTTAAATCAATAACTGGTGGTACTTTTCTTTGCAAATAATATTTAGAGCATAATTTAGATTGATTGGTAGAAGTCATGGCTTCGCAGTAAACTTGTGTTAGTGCAATCGAAGGATTAGTATAGCTTATTGCTAATTTCTTAAAAACCGGATTGCTGTTAGTGTATGAATATCTTTGCCCAACAGAAAGTTCAGAGTACTCTTTAACATAAGCAGATAATTCTTTCGGATCCTTAATCACAGAAAAACTTTTTTTATCTGCACTACATCCCAAAGTATCGTAAGCAGCGACAGCATCAACAGGAAACAATCCATAAGATTTTTTATACTGCGATAAATCCTGACCAATAACTTTTAAAGGCGGTTTTTCGATAAGTAAAACTGAAAGGGCAGCGTAAGGGTCAACATCCAACGCCAAAGCTAATCTAATAATTTTTTCCAGATCTTTTCTGTAGTAATCACCCGTTTTGTTTTTATTAATGCCTTTTTTTGAGTACGTAATTTCAACAAATTCATTTTCGATAGCTGCGGGTAGGCGTTCACTTTTAGTTGGTAAACATTGTGGATTATTGGATAGAAAAAATTTATCATTATTTGATTCAATAGAGATAAGATGGCGATTAGCACAGACTATTTCAAGACTATGTGCAAAAACTGAAGCCAACAAAATGAAAAAAAAGCCCAACCAAGATAGTTGGGCTTTTTTATTTGACCATAGAGCTGGTCTTAAAAAATACATTTAAGCTGCAG
>JANOOI010000124.1:0-11344 GCA_031421235.1 Bdellovibrio sp. | reverse complement strand
GTCACCCCAAATTTTTCTTCGAGAAAATTGAGTTTTTGAAAAAACCTAACTGAAATCAAGATCCCTTTGTTAGTACAACTTCAACGTTTAAATTCGCAATTTTATCGAAATACAAACGTTGTTCGCGAATCGGCCACCAATTATAAAGCAAAGCTTCGATCGGGTGCCACATCGCGACCCAACCAATAATTGCAAAACCCACACTTACAATTTCTTTAATTGTTGGTGATAGATTAAATGAGGTCACAAACTGGGCTAAGCTTAAACATACAAAAAGAGTCGCCAGGCCAATCATAAAAAAATTGCGGGCAGTTCTGTTTTGCTTTCGTAGTTTTGCTTTGGCTAATTCAGATTCGTATTTGAAATATTTGTGAATGGAATCACTAATTGTCAGACTGTTTTCAGGCGCCGTGTCTGTTGATTCAGATGTTAAAATGCGAATGATCATTTTTGCACGCAGTGGGAATTCTTCAACTGCACTGACGATGTAAGTTACAAATCGTTGATCTAAATCCCGATCTCTGAACGGGGCAGGATCATGTTCGTTGAATAATTGTCGTGAATTTTTAACACTGACTTCAACAATAATGTTTTCATTTTCGACTTTATAGCGGTCTAAAATATTTTCTCGACCCATACTTGCTCCAATGTAAATTCGTTATCGGGCTTGATTCTTTAATACGCTAGTCGTCTATAGGCCAGTAATCAAGCAGGGGCTTCTAGCCAGTAAAATAGTCATAGTTGGCGTAGAATAGCCCCAAATTTGCTTATAAACATTGATCGAGGCTAATTTATGTTCTAAAAAAAGTTTATGAAAACATTGTTCGTCCTGTTAATTTCGTTACTTACCGTAGCTTCTTCTTTTGCAAACCAACTTAGTCAAAAGGACCTTGTTGGTTTTCCTAATACTTTGGGTCAACGACATTTTTTTACATTTGTTACAGAATCAACTGTAAATTCGCACCCAAAATCAAAACAAAAACTAATGATGCTTGAATCTGCAGAGACCAACTGTCGTGATAATATAAAACAAGTTATATGCCTTGTAGATCCTGCCAAAGAGGGCGAAGACTTTAGCAGCCGAAAATGTCTTGAAGGCGGGGATTCTTACGCACATCATTTTGAGAAAATTTATGACAATTACCCACCGCTACTGCAAAAAATGTTTTGTTCGTTGAAGCATTTGTTTATTGAAAAAATATTTTTCGGAACAGCGTACGCCGGAACTACAAAAGATCAAAACGGACAAGCTAATGGCGCAGTCATGGGGATCAGG
Source organism: Bdellovibrio sp. (assembly GCA_031421235.1). Taxonomy (GTDB): domain Bacteria; phylum Bdellovibrionota; class Bdellovibrionia; order Bdellovibrionales; family Bdellovibrionaceae; genus Pseudobdellovibrio. The sequence continues at coordinate 10,068 of JANOOI010000124.1, read as the reverse complement.
CAGTCTGTTTTAGACGAACAGCTTAGTTTGCAAACTTGGACTTCGTGGAAAGAACAATTGTCTTTTGGTGGTGTCACGGATTCTTATACAATAACTCCTGATCTGCCGCAGGTCGCAACTTCAAGCTACATTGAAGTGAACGACTTACTTTATTTTATTTTAGCTCATGAATTTGGGCATATGTTTGATTTTGCAAATTCAGTGAATAAATTTAAAAATTGTACAACGCCAGTTTCAGATGACGAAGAGCCTTTGTGTGATGTTGATGGCAGCAGTTGGTCAGGCCTTAGTTGGACTACGAATCTCACCCCTAAAGCTGAATTTGATTTTTCATTAAGGTCTAAACTGTGTTTTTATGGTTGCACTGCAGAAAACAAGTTATCTGTTACTGATGTTCCTTTAGTTTATGAATCACTTTCGAAAACAAACTTTATTAGCACATATGCAGCGACTAACCCTTATGATGATTTTGCAGAAAGTCTAGCGTACTACGTAATCGACCAAAAATTAAATTCTTCTTATGTATTAGACACCAAACAGAATCAAACTTATGATTCTATGATTAAACTTAAAGACCCAATATTTAAAAGTAAATACGAATACATCGAGAATTTTCTAAACAAGCCGGATATAAACTACCCATGACAAACCCTGATCAACGAATTATCGATTTAGAAACTAAAATATCTTTTCAAGATAAATCCATCGAAGATTTAAGTGATTCAGTTTACCGCCAGCAGCAGCAGTTGACTGAACTTGAAAAAAAGATTCAGGCTTTGCAAAAACGAATCGAAAGTGATCAGAACGGGGACTCTGAAATCAGACCTCAAGAAAAACCACCTCATTACTAAAGTAAGGCGAAACTATGACGAACAATGATATTCTTAAAAAATTACGTGTGGCTTTATCTTTTCGCGATACGGACATTCTTGAATGTTTGAAGCTTGTTAATTTCGAAATCTCTAAATCAGAATTATCGGCTGTATTTAGAAATGAAGATCACCCCAATTATCAAGAATGCGGTGATCAGTTACTCCGAAATTTTTTAAATGGTTTAATCATCAAAAACCGCGGCGTAATGGAACGAAAACCGCCGCGCGATGAAGACTAAATCGGTTCAAGGCGTTCCGGGTAGCGGCATCAGATTTTCATTACATTTAATGTATGAAAACAAATTCACTTAATAAGCATTGTAACGAAGCACAATCAAATTCTTTAAACACGTGGCTAACATTTCGCCAGATGTCTCATATAAAGACGACCATGATATTGGCTGTGCTTATCTTTTTAAGTGCCTGTCAGCCTCCGGAAAAGACTAAGGATAAAGCCAACGGTGTTCCTGAAGTCAATGTAGCGACAAAGTCAGAACAAATCTGTGAAGCTCAAATTCGTGCGAAAATTAACAACAAACAAATGCAATACATCAATGAGTCAAAATTCACAAAAGTGATTGCAGAAGCTAATAGTTTTATCCTGCAAAAAGAAAATCTTAAGGAATATCGTTTCGAAGAAGTTAATGGTCAAATTCAAGAGATTTCGAAAAGATATATTTACGACATTGAATCGAATCCGATGATTGTTGAATTTACAATTGGATTAAATCAAGAAGATTCAAAACATTCGATGTTTTTTAAGATCAAATCAGAAATAATCAAAGCGAATTTAAAAACGGAGCTTGTTCAAAGCTATTCTGTTAATCAAGATTGTGTACTGATTTTAAAACGAACAAGTCTGAATCAATTTAAAAAACTAAATGATAAGCAAATTGAATATAGCGATAATGCTATAGCTGATTCTGAAATAGTCGTCGATGAAAAGACTACTTTTGAAGTCCCAGAAGGCAAAACAAGTGTTGATTTTATGATGTTCGGCATCTCTTTCAAAGAAAATTTCCAAGCACTGCAAAAATTTAAGACCGTTTCAAACCCTGTTTATGTTATTCCAAGTTTAGGTTTTGTCGATATCAGTATCAGCGATTTGCCATCAGAAGTACAAAGTGCTTTTGGTGAAACTTATCAGTTTGAACGCCAACAAATGGAATTTACATATGATGGAAAAATACTTGCAAGTATTATTTTTTCTGTTGATTTAACAAAAGAGACTGGTTTAACTTTTGATTCAGGAAGCCAGTCAAAGTCATGGACTTTGCCAGCCCACTTCAAAGGCCAAATTTCTTTAGGACAAGTTCAATTAGGTAGGAGTTATTTTAAATCTAATGTGTCAAAAGAAAACCTTTTAAATGACGCTGGATATACTTTAGATACAAATAAAAAAATCACCTATGACAATTTTTCAGCTTACTATCAGTCAAAGTTATTGAATGAAAATAATGAATCTTTTAAATACAGTTTGATCGAAACTTATCCACCAGTGGCTAACGGTAAAATTTCGTCAGATGATTTGGTGGTCAATTCAACGATTCAATCTGATTTACCAGAAATTAAAGATATCGCTCACCAGATTTCAGCAAGCGCAAAAGATCGGAACGGACAAATCGCGGGAATCCTAATATATCTTTCAAAAAATTATAGCTATGATTATGATATGCTTGAAAAAGAAAAGATTAGAGCTTTGACAACGAAAGAGGCTTTGGATCGAAAAAAGGGTGTTTGTCAGCACTACGCTGTATTGTTCACAGCCATCGCACGAGCCTTAAAAATTCCTACGCGTATTGTTGTTGGTTATTTAATACAAGGTTCAGAAACTGGATTACATGCATGGGTTGAATCAGAAATTTCTGAAGGTAAGTGGCAGGTCATTGAACCACAAAATGCAGATGGCTTAACAGCGACCCGTACACGTTTTTATATGCCTTTGGTACGCGGTGATCTTTTAGAAGATATGAATGCATCATCTAAAAAATGGATTATGACGTTGTTTGATTTAAAGATGACAGCAGAGCCGTTATCAAAATAATCTAACAATTCGTCCATTCTTTTGACAGTCCTGTAAAAAGAATAAGATTTATTTTTTATCAAAAAATCAATTGGTAAATGTGGTATAAATCCACAAAAGAGGATCTCATGAAAAAATTATTTTTAACAGTCTTAGTGATGTGTGCATTTTCAACCAATGTTCAAGCTGCTGATCAAAATGTTAAAAAAATCGTGGATCAATTAATCAAACTAGATGGTGCTGTTGGAAAAATCATAAGTACTGTCGAAGAAAACCACACAGATGTTTGCAAAGTATCTGTTGATGTAGCAGCTGAAGCGGTCACAGTCAGATTTGAAGATACGGGACTGTATTTTACACCAGTCGCCCATATCTTTAATGATGCTAGGGTTATTGCTGTTAACACGGTATTAGTATCAACAGATTCAAATCGCCCTGGTGGTGATGCCTGTGGCATTGCTGGTGGGTCTTTCAGATATAAAAAGACAGTTGCTGTAAGTGAACGTAAAGTTGTTATTGAAGAGTCCTTCAGATGTGCACTCGAAGGCTTTAAAAAATACGTTCTGACTGCAACTTGCCAGTTGTAATTAAGCTATTTAACTGAATAATCAAATCATTTTAAATCGTCTACACATTTGACAGTGTTGAATGTGTCACATGTTAGTTGTAAACCATCTAAATCATTCATCAAAAATCAGTTAAAATTTAAATTCAGTCATATTTGTACACACTTTATTGTGCCTTAAACGCCATAGATCGTATTAAGTCTGGTCTAAAGTTTGCTTTATCTATTTATATCAGGGGGAAGCATGGGGGACTTATTTTACGAATACAAACCACATCTCAGTGGAATTCTAGCTTTCTACTCCTTGTTCATGAACAAGAACACGGTGCTGCTTAATTTTTGCGGGGCTTTGTTTTTGATCGGCAGCACAGCTATATTCATTATGCGCCAGGAACACCGTAAGCGAAAACCAATTAAAGCGAAGTAATCTATTCAGCAGCCTGTAATAACATCAAAATAAGACTAATTATTAGTGAATTTTAAAAAAGAAGTTTATAACCCTTAAAGCATAAAAGGGGTTATGAATGTCTCAATTTTTAGGACTTATATTAGTCTTGTCTTTCGCTTTAGTTTCTTGTGATTCAAACAGCAAAAAAACTATAGATATTCCAAAAGGCTGTAAATCGAGTGCTGATATGAACACAGCTTCGATCATCGGCGGTCAGCGCATTTATCCTGGTGATGAAAATTCAAAAGCAGCTTTGTTTATTATCTCAATTACTGAAAATGCAAAAGGTAAAAAAAGCCAACAAATCTGTACTGCAACACCCATCAGTGACCGCGTTTTAATTACAGCTGCCCATTGTGTTGAAGACGCAATTACCGTAACTGCGTATTTTAACACCGACATTACATGTGAAAACGGTTTTAATATTGATCAAGGTGTGACTGCTGAAAATTATTCGATTCACCCTAAATACAACACCGACAGAATTCACAGTGCAAACCCAGATTTGGCCTTGGTATTACTTGAAGAACGCATTTATTCTGGATATCCGATTTATCCAATTTATAATCAAAAAGTCGTATCCACTACCGATTTCAATTCTGATTTATATTTATACGGTTACGGTGTTATTAAATACGAAAACGATAATGTCGTTCAAAAAAGTTCAGCTGGTATTTTAAGGCACGCTATTGTGGATTTCAACAAATTAAGTATCGAAGAAAATTCTATCAAAATTAGGAACAACGGAAAACAAGGCATTTGTAGTGGCGATTCTGGCGGGTCAGGTTTAGTTTTAGTGAACGGTCAGTATCAAATCCTAGCTATTAATTCATACGGCAGCGGGTCGTCTAGTGATCGTTGCGCTGAAGAAGGCAGTTTAATTTTAGTCGAGCCTTATCTTGAATGGCTAAAAAACGTTAAGCATCAATGGGGTCAGTAACCGGCTTTACATTGACTTTAAAGCATAACTAATTACAGATGATAGCTTATAAAAAATAAGGACAAACTATGCATAAAAATCAGGGCCCTGTTTATTACAGTTCATACCTCATGTTGGATCAGTTTTTAAATTGTCAGACACCCATGAGCCGCAAACATGCAACTACTGAAAACCCGGAAGCCCATGATGAAATGTTATTTATCGTCGTTCATCAGGCCTATGAGTTATGGTTCAAACAAATCCTTCATGATTTAGATTCTGTTCTTGAATGTTTTAACCAGCCCCAAGTTAAAGATAGTGATTTCGCAAAAATATTGCAGCGATTAGATCGTATTAAAAAAGTACAAACTATTTTTGGAACACAGTTTGAGGTTTTAGAAACCATGACACCAATGGATTTTTTAGAATTCAGAAATTTATTAGTTCCTGCTTCTGGATTTCAGAGCACTCAATTTCGCGAAATCGAAATTAAATTGGGATTAAACACAGTTGATCGTCAAAATGTTGATCGTGAATTTTTCTTAGGAAGGTTGAATCAGCAAGACCGGGATCGATTAACTAAATTAGAAACAACGCCTTCACTATTAAGACTTTTAGAAAAATGGCTTGAAAGAACTCCGTTCACAGACAGTGAAAATTTTAATTTCTGGAAAGAATACCAAGCCACTGTAAAAAATATCCTGAATGATGACGAACAAACTATTTTAGATAATGCAGCTCATTTGACTGATAAGGACAAAACTGCCCAGCTTGAAAATTTGAAAACCACAAAAGAGTCTTTTGATAGTTTGTTGGACCTTGAACTTCATAAAAAAGTTGTTGAAGCAGGGCAAAGAAAATTGTCGCAAAAAGCTATCCTGAATGCGCTGTTCATTATGCTTTATCGTGATGAACCGATGCTGACTATGCCATTTCAAATGTTGACAGCGATTATGGATATTGATGAAAATTTCACGACGTGGCGCTACCGCCATGCTTTGTTAGCGCAGCGAATGCTAGGAACTAAAATTGGTACAGGTGGATCATCAGGGCATCAGTATTTAAAACGCGCAGCTGATAATAACCGGGTATTTATCGATTTATTCAATTTATCGACTTACCTTATCCCAAGAAGTCGCTTGCCAAAATTGCCGCCCACTGTTTTGAAGCAGTTGCATTTTCAAAGTTAGTCGATCATTTAATTTTAGTTTAATCTTTTTGGTTTTTGCTAATATAATTTTGCAAAAGCCATAACCTGATTTGCTTAAGATAATGATCAGTCATGGCAAAGAAAACAAATTGATGAGTAATCGACATTTTGCCGTCTTGGCCTTTACTGGCTCCGGTTTTGTCTACAAAATGGCAAAACCCAGGAAGTTCAATTGCCTGGGTTTCATCTTCACCAATGAAAACAAATTCACGAAATGATTTAAATGGCAGTTCTCTGGCATAAGTGATCGTGACAAAAAGTTCACAAATTTCAGAAATTTTAACAATGTTGGCAACTTTCATTTTTTCTTTTGAAGTCACATTCATTAAATGGCTTTGATCAATTTCTTTTAGAGTATTAATATGTATTTTAAGTTTTTTATAAAAATACGAACGATCAAGTGGTTTAACAAAGATATCACGATAAACACTAGCATGAGCTTCGTAATCTTCATCTTTAATCTGATTTTGCAAAATTAAAATATAAGTCGCTGTTTTGGAAAAAAAATTAAGCAAACTATCATGTTTAATTTCTGTTAAATTCAAAACAATGCTGTGATTGTAGACCTGTGTTGCTGTTTTAGCCTGGGCATCAATTTTAACAAGTTCGACATCAAGGTTTGAATAATGGGCTTTGATGTCTTGAATATAGTTTTTTGTTTCATCATTATCGATTCCGATGACGGCCATTTTTTGCTGATTGATTTCTTTGGGTGGATTAAAATTCCAAAGGGCACTGGATGTTTCATCGGCTTTATGATCGCGAACATATTTTCGGATAATATTTAAAAATGTTTGATCTGGCCCGTAATATTGAAATTTATTAATAAAAATTCCAGGTTTTTGCGGATGGGGTAAACTAACAAGACATTGCGCCCAGATACTTTGTTTTTTCCCGTTCACAAAAAGTGGAGAAAAGTATTTAGCAAGGCCATTCTGCGGAATCATTGAATCACTTAAGGTCACAAAACCCAGTTCAGAAATTGATTGCATGTCGACTTGCTTTAGTGAAGCCACCATTGAAGACGCTTGCTGTGATTTAATTTCCAATGTTTGAGCGCGTTTTTGCGGTTTGGCTGCGATGTTGATGCTTTCTTTAAGAATCAGCATATCAAAAGGTTTGAAAATAAAATTATAAATATCTAAAAGTTTTAAATGTTGGATGCTTGTTGAATGGCCTTCTTCATAACCGCAGAAAATAATAGGTGCTTCTTTTTTTGCATTTTGATTTTTCAGTTCTTGAATTTTAACAGCCCAGTCTTTATTGTTATTTAAAGAGTGATCCAGAATGATCGTATCAAAATCAAAGTAGATATCGACGGCTGACCGATTATCGTCAACAATAAGACTTGTAATTTTTTCATCAAAATCTTTTTCTGATGTAAACGCTTCAATTTGGCATTGGGGGTCAATTGACTTCAAAGCCTCTGATATAAAGTCTATTGCCTTTTCTTCGTGGTCTATAACCAAATAGCGCGCCATATTCTTCCATTTTAGCCTATTCCTTGATCCCTGCCAATGATGTCTAGACTTGAGACGAAAAACACGACTTTTTGTTTAGACCTTTGGCGTTAACTTTTTTAATTGAAATAAAGCGTCGCATAAGAGAATTTAAGACCAGTTCCAAAATATATAAGCCAATAATCGGTTTGGCGTTTCTACAAAGCACCGTAAATGCTTTACTACTATGGGGGATAGATGCTTTTAGTTCGTACTCTGTTACTGTGCTCTGTGTTATTAATATCTGGTTTTACTCAAGCTGCCGAACGATACCCAGATGGGCCCAACCACCAAATGACTCCTGGAAAACTTTGCGATGCACCAACCGAACTTAGATACGCCGAACAAATCGCCTACTGCGAGCGCGATGTCTCTTCAGACACTAAAAACGCTGTCATCGCGGAATATGATAAAAAATTAGGTTACCAAATCCGAACAATGCCTCGTTCAGATTTTAAGATCGACCATCTTATTCCTTTAAGTGTTGGTGGTAGCAATCAAGTCGAAAACTTATGGCCACAGCACAAATCGATTTACGCTTATTCCGATAAAATCGAATCTTATGTCTCTGAATTAATGAGATCAGGTAAATTAAAGCAGTCAGAAGCTATTTCCGCTGTTGTTAATTGCAAACTAGAGCTTAAACGTTGTGCTGATATCGAAAGCGAACTAGCAAGACTTGTTAGAAACTAGTTTCTTTTTTTAAAGATATTTTCAAATCTATTTTACTGTTGTAACATCGTTTTTCAGCACTCAAGCAATACGAAAAAAGGTGTTTTATGTCTAAAAAAGATATTTTTGGTGATGAAGTTATTCCGGCAAATCAAACACAAGACTTCGCAGCTTTGTTCAATCAAAGTTTAAGTCAGCCCAATTCAAATAAAAAACTTTCCGTGGGCGATAGCTATTCAGCAGAAATTTTATCCCTGAACAAATCAGAAGCTTTCGTTTCGACTCCTTCACATCAAGATGCAATGATCCCGATAATGGATTTATTGGACGAAGAAAAAAACATAAAATTTAAAGTTGGCGATAAAATCGATGTCGTTGTTGTAAAAACTAAAGGCGGAGAAATTCGTGTATCAAAAGTGGGGTCACGCAAATCAAATGCTGATTTAGATTCTTTAGAAGACGCTTTTGATATGGAATTACCTGTTGAAGGCCGCGTCACTGAAGTTTGCAACGGTGGATTTCGAGTGCAAGTTCAAAATAAAGTTGCATTTTGTCCTGTTAGCCAAATGGATTATAAAGTTCAAGATCATGAAAGTTACGTTAATAAAAAATTTGATTTCTTAATCAGTCAGTTTGATCCGAAAGGTCGTAATTTAGTTGTTTCACGTCGTAAATTATTGGATCTGACCAAAGTTGAAAACGAAGGCCATTTCATGCTGAAGCAAAAACCGGGCGATATTGTAAGTGGCACAATCACACGAATTGAAAAATTCGGAGCTTTTGTTAGCCTTGGTGGCGGTGTTGAAGGGCTTTGCCATATCTCAGAAATTGGTTGGTCACGATTACAAGATCCATCAGAAGTTGTATCAACAGGCCAGTCAGTTCAGGTTAAAATTATTGATGTCGTTGAACTAGAAAATAAATTGAAAATTTCATTAAGTATTAAACAAGCCGGCGGCGAAGGTGATCCTTGGTTGATGGTCCCAGAAAAATTTAAAGTCGGAACGCAAGTCAGTGGCACAGTTGAGAAAAAAGAACAGTACGGCTTATTTGTACAAATAGCCCCTGGTGTTACAGGATTACTACCAAGATCTAAGTGGAAAGAATCCCTAGAAGCTTCGCAATTTGAAAACAAAAAAAAGGGTGATCAAATTCAAGTTCAAGTCGACGAGATTTTATTTGAACAAAAAAGAATTTCTTTGGGCGTACCAGGTCTGCAAGATGATCATTCATGGAGAGAGCATAATTCAACTCAGACAACTTCGTTTGCGACTAATAACTTTGGTTCATTAGGCAAACTTATGACAAAAAATGATAAAAAATAGCAACAAAGCTAAAAATACAGCTAAGAAAATTTTAAAAATTGTTTCAGTTATCGCTTTGGTCTTGGTGATTTGTGCAGCGGCACTTATGGTCTATGTATTAAAATCACTGCCGTCAGCTCAACAAATCGGACAAGCCTTAAAATCTGAACAAAAAATAAGTACACCTGCGAGCCAAACAAACACTGCGCAAGCTGTGATTGCTGAAGCGGTGAGTTCAACAGAAGTGGCTTATGAAAGTGTTCCGGTTTCAGGCGCAGAAGTTTTCGAACAATCTGAGGCTGTAAAAAAACAAAATGATCAGAAAGCTCTTGAAGAACTATCTGATCCAGATCGACCTTTAAGTCAGTTCTGTGGATTATTGCAAAACGCAAAGCCTACTGGCCCGCAGGAAAGTTTTACGAACGATGCGCTGATCGCAAAGGATCCAAAATTAGCAGATCCTAAATACGAGCCCTTAAAAACCTTGTTAAGAAGTGTCTTCAGGTTGCCAGCGATAACAGGATTAGTTAATGCCGTCACTGAAGCGGAAAAAAAT
>JANOOI010000123.1:0-3295 GCA_031421235.1 Bdellovibrio sp. | reverse complement strand
ATGATGATATTGCTCTTAATGAAGTAAAAGAGCAAGAAGATACGCCTGAAGAAATTCTAGCCAGTTATTTTGTTGAATTAGCCTAAAACTACAAAAATTCTATTGATGTGTCCCAGTTACCTGCAGGAGCTAAAATCGCTTTAGTAAAAGGTAAAACTTTTATCTACAGTTCTTCTGGCATCACAGCTATCTCAAGCTTAAGTATAGGTAAAGCCTGCGGTCGCACAATACTATGTAATGTAAGCATTGGAAGAATCGGTGAAGTGAACGGACGCCTAGATCTTTACAAAAATTCAACTGTGGGAGAATACGGTACACAGCCTAAAAATATTAAATATAGTCAGTAATGACGACGTTTAATATAAGTATTTTTTTTATTTAAGTAAGTGGGGTATTAATGTCGAATCAAAATGAAAAATCAAAATTTAGAAATTTAGTCAGTCCGATGATTATTGCAGTGCTGGTTATACCAGCGCTGTTCCTCTATCAGAACTGTTCGAAAGTAGGCGTACAGATCGCTGACTTAGCTGCAGTTGAAAAATTTTCTGCGACTTCTTGTAGTGATGTGAATTCAGTGGGTTGCGAAATTAAAACCGCAGTCTGTGAATTTAACGGTCAAGAAATAGCTGACGGCGGGTCGGCGTTAGCTTTTTTAGCATCATCAGTTGAAGAAGGATCGTTATGTATGTCTGAAACGCGTCTTTGTCAGATTGGCGCATTATCAGGTTCTTTCAATTATGAAAGTTGCCAAATTAACATTAAAAAATCATGTTTATTCGATGGTCAAGAAATCAAACACGGTGATTTTGCAGAAGCCTTTGCTAATTCAACTGTGGGTTTCGGTGAGTCTTGCGCTAGTGAAAAACGTTTATGCAGTGATGGTTCACTGTCTGGAAACTATCGCTATAGTTCGTGCGAAGTGGGCGCAGCATTGGCCTGTTTTCATAACGGTCAAACAATCAAGCATCTTGAATCAGCAATAGCTTTTGCGGATTCTTCTGTGACGTTTGGTTTAAGTTGTAATCAAGAATCAAGAACCTGTTTTAACGGTGTGATGTCTGGATCATTTGCTTACGCAAATTGTGCAGTGGGAGCTCCGAAATCATGTTTATATAGCGGTCAAACAATTGCTCATGGTCAATCGGTTGATGCGTTTTCTCCTCCTACTAATAATGTGTGTGTCAAAGAAACGCGTCTTTGCAGTAACGGTGTGCTATCTGGAACATACACAAGTCCTACATGTGAAACAGTAGCTGCTGGTCCTGCTAATGGTGGAAATCTTTGCGGTCAGTTTAGAAATGTACAAGGTGACATGCGTGTATATATCGAACCTTCGAAAGCCGCTGATCAAGATTCTATTTTAGAATTTGGAACTTTTGCGGATAACTATTGGGAAGGTAGCGTAAGATACGGAAAATTATATTCAAGAAAATTAACTTTTGATGTTGAAAACAAATCAAAAATATTTTCGATGATATTATCACAAGCTTCATTTGATGACTGGTTATCGATTAAAGTAAACGGTAAAGCTGTTTATTTCGGTCCGAAAGCAGGAGCTGATCGTATGGTGCATGACGCTGTCAACGGCAAAGTCCAGTACTCAGCTACTCAGTCTGCCATCGTAGAACTTTCAACAAGCTGGAATAAAATTTTAACTATCGATTTGGTGCCGTACTTAGTTGAAGGTCAGAATACGATTGAAACGGACACAATCGTTGCTGGTGGCGGCGAAAGTGCTTTGAAGATCAAATACCGTTCTGATTGTAGCGCACAGTAAGTTAGCCAGGCCATTTACGCTAAAAATTAAGATCTGCATTCAAAACCCATGTTTCAAAATGAGACATGGGTTTTTTAATGATGTCTAACAAAATACGCACATCACACGCATCAAAAAAATGTAATCTCAGAATGACACAACGACAAGGCATCTATTGCAGTACGAACAAATAATACAATTATTTATTTGGCGACACTTTTGCATTCTCAAAGTTAGACACTAGGAGATCGCTATGTTGAAAGTTATTCTCATTTGTTTTGTTTTATTTGCACTGGGTGTAGACCTAGCGTTTGCTCAGAAGGCCCCAGCTTACCGCTTTACTAATGAAAAAGAGATCAGCTACAGTCTTAATAGAAAAATTGTTGATCAAAATGGAATTCAATTCTTTTTTAACACTTATGAACCATCAGATATTTTAAAAATACAGCAACTTGAAGGCTTAGATTATTTAGATCAAGTTAAAGCCGCTGAAACTGAGATTGATCCAGATTTCAAAATTAAAAAAGTTCTTGTTATTAAGACAGCTTTTAATTTAAAAAAATCAATTCAAGATATCCGAAGTATGAATTTAGATCGCATTGAAAATTTACAGACTGGATTAGAATTTAAATATGATAAATCATGTCAAAATAAATGCGACATTGCCCAAGATATTAAATATTTATTATTTACAATCGAAGTCAAAACTAATCTTGAAGTTCAAGCGGCCACGGATTCTGAGATTAAAGCCTACGCTGAGGATCATACGACTGATCTACCTAGTTATGAATTGCAATTATTAGGTCGTAAATGGTCAAATATTTTTACACTTACACAGTCTATAAGTTATTTTACAGGCCGCGATAATAATACAACTGATGTGATCAATTATCAGATCATCAGTATTAAAAACCATTCTTATTCTAAAATTCATAAATTAGAAGACATCATTAAAAAAATTAATCAAAATGAATTACAAAAATTAATTAAATTTTTTAATAAACCAACCAACGAATCTCAGCGTAACCCAGCAGCAAGCCATTACGACAAAGACTTATATCAACAATCAGACTACAGTTTGTTCGACACAATGGGCGATAAAGCATTGATTGAACGGGTCAGTAAAGCCCCTAAAAATATAATTAAGTTTTTTGGTAAGTCTGAACCTGATTTATCAAAAAATGCTTTTGCTGAATGGGTTCCCGATGAATCAGATAGGGTTGAAACGGCTGATGATAAAGCTTTTGGCCGCCTAGAAGATCCTAATAAAATAAACATCCAGGGTCGTGAAAAGCCAATCAATGTGAAAAGATTTACTGAAAGTTTAATTCAAATCATGAAAGATGAAAATATAAATTCTTCGATCACACCTAAATTAGGTGAATTTCATGAATGGGCGCCAGAAACTTTTGAAAAATACCGCGGACAAAACTTGATTATCGGCTTTAACAAAGTGTTTGTGGCTTTATGTATGGGTTTTACAAGTCGTTTTATGAAAACAGATCAAGAAGAAAATCTTAAGACTTGGATCCTGACCCA